>NZ_JAUHUI010000022.1:0-88290 GCF_030418155.1 Pseudomonas sp. 2,4-D | reverse complement strand
CGAGTGCTGCAGCGTGGGGAAGCCTTGTTCCAGGTTGAAGCCTGCATCGGCATAGCGGCAGGCGGGGGCGTCGCCGGAGCGGGGCACGATGGCGTAGCGCACTGGCAGGATGGGCACGCGTGCGCTGCAGGCCGGGCCGGAGGTGGCGCTGCTGACGGAGGCATTGGTCATGCGAGCTCCTTGCTCAGAGAGACAGTCTTTTCGAACCAGAGACGCACTGCGGGAACTTGCAGTACTGACAAGACTGAAAGGCCGTTATTCATACTGTGCTGGATTTCAGGCCCGACTCTATGCTGTAAGAAGTTTCCTACTTACTTGCTGAGATGAGCGGGCGATCAAGTATCTGGAACTCGAGTGAAAGACAATGCCTCGATCGCTACTTTTGGGTCGAGGCTGAAAGTGTAAGATTTTATTTGAATGTATATGTATTGCGTTTGCGCAATATTGTGTGAAAGTTGCAGTGTTTTTGTAGGAAGTTTCGTACTTTAAGATTGTTATATGTTCAGTTTTTGCACTTGGCCATCACCACCTGGCAAGTCTTGGGCGTGCCTCCCGAGCGGCTGGCATAACGCACGCAGTTGTTCAGGGACTTCTGACGCGCAATGCTCAATGTATTGCCCCAGGCGAGGCCGCCTTCACCGGTAGTGGGGACGGCCTTGGCAAAGCAGTTGGAGCCCACTGCAGGCGTGGCGTAGCGTGCCTTGCTGGCGTTGCTGGAGCATCCCGCGAAAGCCAGGCTGAGGCAGAGCAGGGTAGCCAGTGCCCAGGACGTATGTGGTCTGCTCATGTATTCCTCTTCTGCGCTTGGCAGCAAATGCCTTGCAGGATATTTCATTACAGCGAAGCGGTGAACTATCTCGGCGTCAAGAGGCTCCTTTGCTAAGCGCACCCTGCGCTTGACTGATGGCGCGAGGCCATCAGCCCTGGGTCACTGAATGAAAAGGAGGCACCGTGACCGCACCTGATCAAACCCTCTACCGCTGTACGCCCAGCCCGCTGCATGCTCTGCTGCTGGCGGGCAGTGTGCCGATGTTCCTTGGCGCGCTGCTGAGCGATATCGCCTACTACAACAGCTATCAGATTCAGTGGAGCAACTTCGCCGCCTGGCTGATCGCCGGGGCCCTTGTGTTCTGTGGGCTGGCACTGTTGTTCGCGCTGGCCAATCTGATCCGCGCAGAGCGCAAGGGCGGGCGCGCTACGTTGTACTTCGTGCTGCTGCTGGTGACTTGGGTGCTTGGGCTGATCAATGCCTTTGAGCATGCCAAGGACGCCTGGGCGGTGATGCCTTCTGGGTTGGTGTTGTCGGTAATCGTGACAGTGCTCGCAGTGGTGGCCGCCTGGACCGGTTTGAGCAACCTGCGTTCAGGAGGTGTGGCATGAAGCCTTTGCATGCATTTAGCCTGTTGGGCGTAGCGCTATTGCTGAGTGCCTGTGGTGGCGACGGCGAGCCGACCCAGGCCCATGGCCCGGACCCGAAGCTGCCGGAGCCTCAGCGCGGTTTGCTACCGAGCATGAAGATTGCGCAACCGGCTGCCTGGGGCGAACTGAAACCGACCGTGCCAGAGGGCTTCAGTGTCACCGCCATTGCCACCGGCCTGAAAATCCCGCGCCAGAGCCTGGTGCTGCCCAATGGCGACATTCTGGTGGCTGAGGGCAGGGGGGGCAGCGCGGCCAAGCTCAAGCCCAAGGATGTAATCGCCAGCCAGATCAAGGCCAAGGGCAATACCCAGGTCAAGGGTGGCAACCGCCTGACCTTGCTGCGAGATGCTGACGGCGATGGCAACTACGAGGTACAGGCCGTGTTTGCGGAGAACCTCAATGCACCGTACGGCTTGGCCTATGCCAACGGCAAGGTGTATGTAGCCAACCAGGATGCGCTGGTGCGCTTTGACTACAAGGAAGGCCAGACCCAGGCCGACGGCCCGCCAACCAAGGTCACCGACCTGCCGGCCGAGATCAACCACCATTGGACCAAGGCCCTGACCATCAGCCCGGATGGCCGCTTCTTGTATGTGGGTATCGGCTCGAACAGCAACATCACCGAGCGCGGCCTGGAGGTGGAGATCGATCGGGCCATGGTCTGGCAGGTCGATGCCGAGACCGGCGCGCACCGGCCCTATGCCACCGGCTTGCGTAACCCGACGGCATTGACCATCCAGCCGCAGACCGGGCAGTTGTGGACGGTGGTCAACGAGCGGGATGAGTTGGGCCCTGACCTGGTGCCCGACTACCTTACCTCGGTGCGTGAGGGTGGCTTCTATGGTTGGCCTTACAGCTACTGGGGGCAGCATGTGGATGAGCGGGTGCGGCCGCAGAACCCGGACAAGGTGGCGGCGGCGATCAAGCCGGATTACAGCCTGGGTTCGCATGTGGCTGCACTGGGTGTGGACTTCTCGACCTCGGCAATGGGCGAGCGCTTTGCAGACGGTGTGTTCGTGGGCGAGCACGGCAGTTGGAACCGGCCCAACCCGGTGGGGTACAAGGTGATTTTCGTGCCGTTCAGCAATGGCAAGCCTGCTGGGGAACCCATCGACTTCGCCACGGGCTTTCGCGGTGAGGATGGCAAGACCCGGGGGCGACCGGTTGGAGTGACGGTGGACCCGCGTGGGGCGTTGATCATTGCCGATGACCTGGCGAATACGGTGTGGCGGGTGACGCGTAATCGCTGAATGCTATCTGATCAAATCGTCAAAGCTTGCTGGCGATGGGCCGCAGAGCGGCCCAATTGCTGACTGACAGGCATTGTGCGTGGGTCAGAAGCGGTAGTTGAAGCTGGCTTCCAGCGTGCGCGGCGCCCCTGGGGTGATCAGGTCGACCGAGCCATGTGCCGAGGCATAGTAGTCACGGTCAAACACGTTCTTCAGGCGCAGCGCGGCATCCCACTGCGGCACGCTGTACAGCAGCGCGGCGTCGAAGGTGGTATAGCCCGGCATCACCACCACATTGTCGAGCGCTGTGTAGCGTTCGTCGACGTAGTTCGCTCCGGCGGCCACACGCCATTCTGGTGTCAGGGTACGTACCAGCCAGACGTTGGCGCTGTTGCGTGGTGTCAGGGTAGGGGTCTGGCCTTCGTTCGCCACGCCATTTGTCTTGCTGTTGGACTTGGTGATTTCGGCGTCCAGGTAAGCGTAACCGGCATAGATCTGCCACTTGTCGGTGAGATGTCCGCTGACGGTGGCTTCAAAGCCATCGGTACGCTGTTCGCCAGCCAATACGGTCAGGTTGGGGTTGGCCGGGTCGGCAGTCTTCATGTTGGTGCGCTCAAGGCGGAACACTGCGGCGGTCAGTGACAGGCGGCTGTCGAGCAGGTCCCATTTGGCGCCGATTTCATAGTTGGTGGTCTCTTCCGGCTCCAGGTGCTGGTTGCTCGGGCTCACCGCGAACACTTCGCCCGAAGGCTGATAGCTGCGGCTGACCGACACGTAGTAGGACTGGATGGCGTCTGGCTGGTAGACCAGACCCGCACGCGGGCTCCAGGTCTTGTCGGTACGATCCAGGTCGATGTTTTGCACGCGGTCGTCGTCGTACTCCTGGCCAAAGATGTCATAACGCACACCGACCAATGCCTTCCAGTGCGCGTTCAGCTCGATCATGTCCTGCACGTACAGACCGGTGGTCTGCTGGAAGTTGGTGCCCTTGGAAGACAGGTTGGCGGCATGCTCCGGTACCGGCACCAAGGCATCACGGTACACCGGTACTTGTGCCACGTTGGTCTGGCTCAGCACGCGCTGGTACTTGTCCTGAAAGCCTGCTTCCACCCCGTACAACAGGTTGTGCTGCATGCCGGCCAGTTGCGCCTGTTGCTTGAGCTCCGTCTGGTTGAACACACCGTACTCATCGCGGGCGACGTTGCCGCGGTTGAGCTTGATCAGCAGTTCACCATCGGGCGCGGTGACGAAGCGCGTCGGGCTACTGTCGGCCAAGGTGTTGTTGCGGTCCAGGTCGTAGCGGTAGTAACGGCTGGTGTTGGTCAGGGTGAAGTTGTCGTTGATGCGGTAATCCAGGCTGGCTGTAAGCGAGAACACCTCGCTGCGGGCGTAATCCTGGTCAGCATCGCCAGAGCCAAAGCGCTTGTCGCGGTCCACGTCCACCGGGCGGTTACCCAGGGCCGGGATGCCGAAGTCGATCAGGCGTTTGTCGTACAGGTAGGTGGCGCCCAGGTTCAGTTCCAGGTCGTCCGAGAGACGGAAGTAGGCCGACGGTGCGATGGCCTTGCGGTCGATGTAGCCATCATCGCGGAAGGTGTCGCTGTCTTCGAAGGCACCGGTCACGCGGTAGGCCTGGTTGCTTTGCGGGTCGGCCCAGCCGGTGTCGAACTGGGTTCGGCGTTTGCCTTCGCTGTCAACGTTCATGCCGACTTCGCGTTTGGGCGTGAAGCTTGGTTTTTTGCTGATGCTGTTGATCAGACCGCCCGAGGAACCACGGCCATACAGCACTGCGGCCGGGCCCTTGATCACCTCGACACGCTCGATGTTGGACAGGTCGCGAAAGTACAGGGCGTCGTCACGCACGCCATCTATGTACATGTCGCCAATGGCGCTGAAACCACGGATGGTGACCTGATCACGTTGGCCGTCGCCATTGGACAGGCCGATGCCGGGCACATTCTTCAGCACGTCTTCCATGGACTGTGCGCCTTGGTCCTTGATCACGCTTTCGGGAACGACGTTGACAGTTTGCGGGATATCGCGCAGCGGCGCGTCGATCTTGATGGCGCTGCGGCTTTCACTGGCCTTGTAGCTTTGCTGCTCATAGACGCTGGTGACGGCGGTGGCGGGCAGGGCGAGGCTACTTTGCGTATCGGTTTGGGCGGCAGCTTGGACAGCAGGCACAACGAGCAGGCCCAGCATGGAAATGGATGCTGGGGCAACAGACCTTTTGGCCATTACAGGCGACTCTTTGTTGTTATCGGAGTAGCGAATAGTAATGATTTGCAAATGTAAAGCAAGTGTAAAGAATTCTTATTAGCTATAACGGTGATTTCTGCGACGAAATGCGTCGTCAATCGGGAGGGCCGGCAAGGCGGCTGGTAATGGCTATGCTTGTCAGCGCGTGAGCCTTTCGCGCGCCTATTCGGACTTGATCACATGGAAGCACGCCTATGAACCCCATTCGTACTCTCGCTCGTGCTGTAGCCCTTGCCACGCTGGCCTCTGCTGCCAGCTTCACGGTACAGGCTGCCGGTATCCCCATCGGGAGCGAGGCGCTGGAAAGCCATGTCACCACACAGGTAACGGCTATCGACCTGGCCACCCGCCAAGTCACGGTGAAAGGCCCTGACGATAAGAAGGATGTGACGTTCCAGCTGACCGAAAAGGCCAAAGCGCTGCCCAACCTGAAAGTCGGTGACCAAGTCGACATCTACGTGACACGCGCCGTGGCCTATGTGCTCAATCCGGAGGTGGGTGGTGCGCCGAAAGCGACTGAAGAGTCCGGTACCATCCGTGCAACCGAGCAAAACCCCAACCCGGGCGGCGAGGCGTTCCGCCAGGTCAAGGTTACCTCTCAGATCAAGAAGATCGACCTCAAGACGCATGAGGTGAGCTTGTTGCCACCGGAGGGCAAGCTGCAGGTGGTCAAGGTCGAGAATCCAGACCTGCAGAAACGCATGAAGAACCTCAAGGTTGGCCAGACGGTTGACGCGATCTACACCGAAGTGCTGCGCGTCGAAACCTCGCGCTGACCTCGGCCGTTGCCGGCCTCGGTTACTCGCCTACGATCGGCCGTTTGCGGTCCTGGCAGGCTGGTGCCGAGGAGCGGGCCTCAGTAGACGGCGGCTTCGATCAAGGCCTGGGGCTCTGCACGTTCGGTGTAGTCGACTTGTGGTGTGTCACTGCGGCAGGCTTCGGGTGGCCCGTGTCTGGATGCGCTGTGAGGCCTTGCAGGCCGGGGGATGGCGCTTGAACAGCTGAAGTACCCAGTCGGGGCGGGTCTTGCTGGCATCGTTGATCCAATTGGCGACCGAGTCCTGCGCGTATTTCTCGGCTTCGGCCAGCAGCGGTACCAGCAACGGCTCGGCCACTTCTGGTCGTTGCTTGAGCGTGGCAATGTGCTCGCACCAAACGCCACGCGGGCGCAGGATCTCGATGCAGAACCGACGTACCAGCGGGTCGGCATCACCGGTATGGCGGCTGAGTAGCGCCAGGGCGGCTTCAAGGTGCTGGGCCAGGCGCGGGCGCAGGGCGATCCAGGCCCATTCACGCACGCCGAAGTGGTCATCGCGGGCGAAGCGAAACTGCGCCAGCAGGGCATCTTCTGCAGGCTGCGAGCGTGACAGGTACGCCTGGGCGAACGCTGCCCAGCTGCGCACGGTATCGGACAGGTGCGTGCAGCATTGCTCGAACACTTGCTCGCGCAACGACTCGGCGGCCTGCTCCAGCCACTTGCCCAGTGCCAGGCCAATGGCCGCCACTTTTTTTGACAGGCCCAGTGCCTGGGCCAGGGCCGCACTGGCAGCGAGGTGCTCTACCAATGCTGCTGGCAGTTGGCCTGTCAAGGCGTTGACCAAGGCGGCTTGATCCACCGCCAGGCATTCGGCCAGGTTGCGGGTTGGCAGTTGGCCAAGGTCGATCAGGGACTTTCGTTCGTCGCTCATGGCTAAGCCTCTAGGGCCGTGGCACGGTGCAGTCGATTGCCGGCCGTGCGCACGCCGGCCGGAAGGAATGTTTCACTATGCAGGGTACGAATAGTTCAAGTGCAGGATTTTGATTTCTATCAGTACTGGGGAAGGCACCATCATGGTGGCCATCGATACCTTGGATGAGGGCTGCCATGTTCAGTAAATCAATGCTCCTGCTGGCGCTTCCTGTGGCCATGGCGTTGCTTGCCGGTGCGGTGTTGCCGTTTCAGGCCGCAGGTAATGCTGCGGCAGGCCGGGCACTTGGGCATTGGCTGTGGGGGGCTTTCACATCGTTGACGGTGAGCATGCTGGTGGTGATCGCTGCGCTGCTGATTATCCGGGCACCGGCGCCAGACATGGGCAAGGCCTTGCAAGGGCCCTGGTGGTTATGGATTGGTGGCGTGCTGGGGGCACTGTATGTGGCCGGCGCCGCAGCACTGACCCCGAAACTTGGCGCAGCAGGGTTCCTGGTACTGGTGGTGGCAGGGCAGATCATCACGGCAGTGCTTGCCGACCACTACGGGGTGATGGGGCTGGGTGGCAAGCCGCTTAGCCTGGCCAGGGTGGCTGGTGTGGTGCTGATCCTGTGCGGAGTGTTGCTGGTACAGGGCCCTTGGGCAACGGCGTCACCGGCCCATTCCACGGCAGCTGTGAAGGGGCAAGAAAACTGATCAGCGCCCTGCTTGGCTGCAGGCCCAGACGGTTTCGCGCAGCCAGCGGTGCCCGGGGTCACTGTCCTTGCGGTTGTGCCAGGCTTGCTGATAGTCGAACGAGGGGATGGCGAGTGGCGGTGTGAACTGGCGCAGTGTATTGTGCTGGCGCAACGACCCCACAGCGCGGCTGGCCACCGTCAGGATCAGGTCGGTGCCGGCCAGCACTTCGACCGCAGCACTCCAGTGTGGCAAGGCCAGGGCAATTCGGCGTTGCAGGCCCCGGGCGGCCAGTGCGCGCTCGATTTCATCGAAAGCATCCGGGCGCATGGCCATCAATACATGTGGGCGTGCCAGCCAGTCTTCCAGGGCCATGCCGCCGCTCGCAGGCAGGACCTGGCGATCGGCAACGCTGATGAAGCGATCGGCAAACAGGGGCTGGGCGGTGATGTCCTGAGGCAGTTCGGGGAATAGGCCCAGGGCCAGATCCAGTTCGCCATCGAGCAACTGCGCCAACATGGTTTCACGGCTGGCCTGGCTGATGGCCAGGTCCACCCCGGGCGCGACTTGGCGCAGGTGGCGCAGCAGGTGCGGCAGGATGATGCGCGAGGCGTAGTCGGACAGCGACAGCCGGAACCGGCGCTGGGCCCTGGCTGGCTCGAACAGCGGGGTGGCCAGCAGGCTGTCGAGATTGCTCAGTGCATCCTGTAACGGTTGTGCCAGCGATTGGGCGCGGGCGGTAAGGGTCATACCGCCACCTTGGCGTACCAGCAAAGGGTCGTCGAAGTGTTTGCGCAACTGCGCCAAGGCGTGGCTGACCGCCGGTTGGCTGCGGTGCAGGCGCAGGGCTGCGCGGGTCACGTGCCGTTCACTGAGCAGGGCATGCAGGGCGAGCAGCAGGTTGAGGTCGATCTTGCGCAGTTCATCCATCGGGTGAATGGCCTTGGTCATTTCTGGCGACTTGAATCAGCTTAACAAATGCTTTGTGTACTCCTACAACGATTGCGTCGGCTGCTGGGCGTATACTCCCCGTCCGTTTAACTATTGTCCGAGTATTTTGATGGGTCTTTCCGCAACTGCCACGCCTGAACCACGTCGCCTCGGCGCGCCATTGATCGCCTTGGTCTTGATGCTGGCCAGTGCCTGGTTCCTCAACCTCAATGCCGGCTTCAAGCAGGTGTTGTTGCTGCTTGTCGGCACCGCGCTTGGCCTGACGCTGTACCACGCCGCCTTCGGTTTCACCTCGGCCTGGCGGGTGTTTATCAACGAGCGCCGTGGCGCGGGCCTGCGTGCGCAGATGGTCATGCTGACCCTGGCGGTGCTGCTGTTCTTCCCGGCGTTGTCAGCTGGCAGCCTGTTCGGTAACCCGGTCACTGGCCTGGTTGCCCCAGCGGGTGTTTCAGTGGTGTTCGGTGCGTTCATTTTCGGCATTGGCATGCAGTTGGGTGGCGGCTGCGCATCGGGCACGCTGTTCACCGTGGGGGGAGGTAATGCGCGCATGCTGGTGACTCTGCTGTTCTTCATCATCGGCTCGGTCAGCGCCACCCACCATGCCGACTGGTGGTTTGCCTTGCCGTCGCTTCCGGCCACCTCGATCGTGCAGGCCTGGGGGATAGGGCCTGCGCTGCTGGCAAGCCTGGCAGTGTTCGGGCTGATCGCCTGGGCCACCGTGGTGCTTGAGAAGCGCCGGCATGGCGCGCTTGAAGCACTGCCTGCCAGCGAGCACCAAGGCCTTCGCCGCTTCCTGCGTGGCCCCTGGCCCTTGCTGTGGGGCGCCATCGCCCTGGCCTTGCTGAACTACGCGACCTTGGCGCTGGCGGGGCGGCCTTGGGGCATTACCTCGGCTTTCGCCTTGTGGGGGGCCAAGGTCCTCAGCGGGCTGGGCGTGGATGTCGGTAGCTGGGTGTTCTGGCAGGCACCGGCCAATGCCAAGGCTTTGGCTGCGCCGCTGTGGCAGGACATCACCACGGTAATGGACCTGGGCATCGTACTGGGTGCGTTGCTGGCGGCGGGCCTGGCCGGGCGCTTTGCGCCAAGCCTGAAGATTCCGCTGCCGTCGCTGGTGGCCGCAGTGATTGGCGGGCTTCTGCTGGGCTATGGTTCGCGCCTGGCTTACGGCTGCAACATTGGTGCTTACTTCAGTGGTATCGCCTCGGGTAGCTTACATGGCTGGTTGTGGCTGGTGGCGGCCTATACCGGCAACCTGATAGGCGTGCGCCTGCGCCCCTTGTTCTTCGTCGGTGAACGGCGCCCTACGATGCTGACTGGCTGCTGATGCACTGACTGAATTGCTGCAAGGGGTGCAGAAATCATCTGCATCCCGCCTGATTGTTCAACTTTTGCTTCTTGTTTAGCCTGACTCGAGCACTCATTCAGCAGGATTCGATCATGGCTACCCGCATCATTCTCAATAGCACCGGCGCTGCCGACGTGATGCAGCTTGAACACGTAGCAGCACAATCTCCAGGGCCTGGCCAGGTCTGGCTGGAGCAGACGGCCATGGGCGTGAACCCGCTGGATGTGTTGCAGCGCAAGGGGGGAGCAGCGCTGGCATTGCCTTCAGGCCTGGGGCTGGAAGGCGCTGGCAGGGTCTCGGCCATTGGCGATGGGGTGCACAACGTGCAGGTGGGCGACCGGGTCGCTTACGCGATGGGGCCGGTCGGTGCCTATGCCAGTGGCCGGCTGTTCCCGGCCGAGCGGCTGGTCCCGCTGCCGCCGCAGTTGGAGGACGAGGCCGCCGCAGCGGTGCTGTTCAAGGGAATCACGGCGCAATATCTGTTGAAAACCACCTATGCCGTAGGGCCGGGCACCCAGGTGTTGTTGTACGGTGCGGCCGGTGCTTTGGGCCAGCTGATGGTGCCTTGGGCGCGGCACCTGGGGGCGACGGTGATAGGGGTGGTATCGCGCCTGCAAAGTGTGGAGCGGGCACGGGCGGCGGGTTGCCAGCACGTGCTGGTGTTCGACGCGGAAACCTTGGCCAGCCAGGTGCGTGAGCTGACCCAAGGCCAAGGTGTGGACGTAGTGTACGATTGCGTGGGCAAGGTGTCGCTTGAGGCCTCGTTGGGCAGCCTGAGGGTGCGCGGCTTGTTGGTATCGTTCGGCGGCACCTCCGGTGCACCGCCTGCCATAGAGGTGGCCACGCTCAATGCCAATGGCTCGCTGTACCTGACCCGGCCATCGCTCGCAGCACACACCCGCACGGTCGAGGAGTACCAGCAGCGCGCGGCCGATGTGCTGGCAGCGGTTGCCGAAGGTATCGTCCAGCCTCGGGTCTGGCGATGCTTCCCGCTGGCTGAAGCAGCCAAGGCCCATGAGTACCTGGAGCAAGGGCGGTCGGAGGGCGCGCTGGTGCTGACAGCCTGATCCGCCCCCTGATTTCACTGCCCTGAGCCGAGTCTTGCCATGGATACCTTCGACAGTCGCCGCGCTGATGAACTTGCCACCCTGCTGGCCTTGTATGAGCAGGGCTCGTTTGCTGCCGCCGGGCGGCAACTGGAGCGCCACCCTACGGTGCTGTCGAAACGCCTGAGTGCTTTAGAGACGCGGCTGGGCATTCGCCTGGTGGAGCGCAGTACGCGGCAGCTGCGCTTTACCGATGAGGGCGAGCGGCTGGTAGCCAAGGTTCTCGAGGCTAGCCGGCTGATTGCCGAAGCGGAGGAAGAGGCAGCCGAAGGTGCGGCAACGGTTCGTGGGCGTCTGCGTCTGGCGTTGCCGGCGGCCATGGGCCGACGCTGGTTGAGCGGCATGCTGGCCGACTTTGTACTGGCCTACCCGCAGGTAATCGTGGAGACCGAGTATGCCGATCGTTTCGTCGACCTGATCGGCGAGGGTTTCGACGCCGCGATCCGGATTGGTGAGCTGGCGGACAATCGTCTGGTGGCAAGTAAACTGTGCGATCACGTGCGGATCCTGTGCGCTTCTCCTCAATACCTTGCTCGGCATGGGGAACCCGCGCAGCCGGAAGATTTGGCGGCGCATAACTGTTTGGGTTTCAATGGCTTACGATCGTTTCCTGAATGGCGCCTGATGAGCGATACGCGACAGACAAGTGTCAAAGTTGCTGGCAGCCTTCGCAGTAATGACAACGAAGCGCTGCTGGAGGCGGCGCGGCGCGGCGTGGGGATTCTGGCCGGAGGTGACTGGCTCATGTGCGAGGACCTGGCCAGCGGATGCCTGGTAAGGGTGCTTGCGCAATGGCAGCTGGACAAGGCGGCGGGCATTTACCTTGTACGGCCGACCGCGCGCCTGAACACGGCAGCGATGGGCGTCTTCAAGGCCTGGCTGGAAGATCGCTTCAAGGCAGGCCCTCCTTGGAGACGCTGATGCGGCCTTTGCAGGCGTGATAAATAAAGAGTTATCGTCTTGCAACGGCATGCTGAACGCACTGCTCGAAGTACGTCTGCTTGATCGCTGCTGGCTTGAGCCGCGAGCGGCTGTTGTACGTCTGCTCGGTAATGCCGAAGGCAGTCATGCGCATCCAGGGTTTGGGGAATTTGCGTACCTGTAGCTTCTTGCGCGTGGCATACAAGGTCACCCCGGAAAGCTTGGCCTGTTGGGCCTCGGCGGCTATCTGCGCGCCCCAGCCGCAGGTGTGGCGATCGTTCTGGCTCAGAGCCCTGGCTTGGGCGCCGAAAGCGAAGGTGGCCAGCAGGCAGCCGGCCATCGTTGCTAGAAGTACTCGCATGTTGCTGTCCTAAGCATCTGAAAGAGAACGGAGTTTGCCTTCGCTTTCCGCAGCCGTGGGCCAGCAATTTGCCGTCAGGTCACAGCCATGCGCAGAGGGCTGCCCACGGGCCTGCGCAGGCTTGTCCAGGCCAGGCTGGCAACCCAGAGCACCGAAACACCATAGTTAAGGCGTTGATACAGGCCGAACAGCTGGCCACTCTGCGCCGCTTGGCCCATCAACGCGACGGTGATGATCGCCAACACCACGCAAGCCAGGGAAAACAGCGCCAGGGCGGGGGAGCCGGCAAGGCGGTTGCCTAGCCACGCCCATAGGGCGCTGGCCAAGGTCAGCGAGAGGAACATCAGCAGACCAAACAGGTTATGCAGTTGCTGCGAGGTAGATGGCTGTACCGGTGCACAGCCCTGGTCGCAGGGGAACCAGCCGGTGCCCAAACTGCCCATGCCATGCAGCAACACCAGGCCCGCACTCAGCAGCGCCAGCTTCGAGCTATGCCAGCGCCGCATCAGGCCCCAGGCAAACAGGGCAAACAGCAGGGCTAGAGGGTAGTTGTTGACCCGTGGTGACCAGCTGTGGGTTGGCGAGCCTGCCGCGCCCAGCTGGCTCATGGCCTGTTGCAGGTGATCATAGCCAGGGTAGGCCTGGGCCGTGAGCCATACCCCCGCCAGCAGCCAGAGGGGGATCAGCAGGCCACTGCCGAGCAAAAGACGGTCGAGGGTTTTCATACTGCAGATTCCTTCCATGGAACAGTGAGCGTGGAAGCATACAGTACAGGCTCACGCAGGCCATGGGCCAGTGATTCTGCGCGTTTCTTCATGGGCCAGGGACTGCAAAGATGGGCAATAAATACCGCACGGGGTGTATGTGATCGTACAACCGCTTGCGCTATGATGAGCGCTGTCTTCCAAGGTGAAATACAGGGCAATGACAGAGCAGCAGGTACAGGCAAGGACCCGGCGCAAGCCGCGCAGTCTGGCCCAGGAACTGGTCACGGTGCTGACCGAACGCATTCGCAGCGGCCAGCTCAAGCGCGGCGACAAGTTGCCGACCGAATCGCAGATCATGGCCGAGGAGGGCGTCAGCCGCACGGTGGTGCGTGAGGCGATCTCGCGGTTGCAGGCCGCCGGGCAGGTTGAGACCCGCCACGGCATTGGTACATTCGTGCTGGATGCGCCGGCTACGGGCGGTTTCCGTATCGACCCGGCCACCGTGGTCACCCTGCGCGAAGTGCTGGCGGTGCTGGAGTTGCGCATTGCCCTGGAGATCGAGTCGGCCGGGCTGGCAGCCCAGCGGCGAAGCGACGAAGCCCTGGCCGGTATGCGGGCGGCGCTGGACGAACTCAACGAGGGGGCGGCCCACGCCACTGATGCGGTGTCGGCGGACTTCCAGTTCCACCTGCGCATTGCCCAGGCCAGCGGCAACCACTACTTCGCCGATATCATCAACCACCTGGGTACCAGCATCATCCCGCGTACCCGACTGAACTCGGCGCGCCTGGCCCATGATGACCAGGCGCACTACATGAGCCGCTTGATGCATGAGCACGAGGCGATCTATGAGGCGATTGCCCGGCGTGACAGCGAAGGGGCGAAGATGGCCATGCGCATGCACCTGAGCAACAGCCGCGAGCGCTTGCGCCAGGCGCATGAGGCGGCTGAAGCGCAAGGGACCTGAAGCCTTTTCTGCCTGTAATGGCCTCTTTGCGGGCAAGATAGCCCTGTAGGAGCGGGCTTGCCCGCGAAGAGGCCAGTACAGTCAAAAAGAAAAGCCCCGCCGTGCGCGGGGCTTTCTTGTTGCTTGCAACCGGTCAGATCGCCCCGTCACTCCACTGCCCGTTCACCAACCGCCGCAGCCCCAGCGGGTTGCCGTCGCGCAGTGCCTCAGGCAGCAGCGTCTGCGGGTAGTTCTGGTAGCACACCGGGCGCAGGAAGCGGTCGATGGCCAAAGTGCCGACCGAGGTGCCACGCGCATCGGAGGTCGCCGGGTACGGGCCGCCGTGCACCATGGCATCACAGACTTCGACACCGGTCGGGTAGCCATTGACCAGGATTCGCCCGACTTTCTCCTCCAGCAACGGCACCAGCCAGGCGAAGGCATCGAAGTCCTCCGTCTCGCCGATCAGCGTCGCGGTCAGCTGGCCACGCAGGCCGAGCAGCGCGTCGCGCAGTTGGTCGTTGTCCTGCACCTCTACAGCCACGGTGGTGGGCCCAAACACTTCTTCCTGCAACAGCGGGTCTGACTCGACCAGCAGGCGTGCATCGGCCTTGAACAGCTGAGCGCGCGCCTGGTTGCCTTCCTGCGCCTGGCCGGCTACATGCTCGATACCGGCATGGGCATGCAGGTGTTCAAGGCCGCCAACGTAGCTGCGCAGGCCGCCAGCGTTGAGCATGGTTTGCCCGGCTTGCTGGTCCAGGTACTGGCCAAGGTCGGCGAGCAGCTGGCTGTACTGTGGTGACTGCAGGCCAATCACCAACCCAGGGTTGGTGCAGAACTGCCCGGCGCCCATGCACACGGACCCCGCCAACTCGCGGGCAATGGCCTCGCCACGCTTGGCCAGGGCGCCCGGCAGGATGATGACCGGGTTGATGCTCGACATCTCGGCAAATACCGGGATTGGCTGCGGGCGCTCAGCGGCCATGCGGCAAAGGGCATCGCCGCCTTTCAGCGAGCCAGTGAAGCCAACCGCCTGGATGGCGGGGTGCTTGACCAGCCACTCGCCCACGCCGCCACCAAATACCATGTTGAAAACGCCCTTGGGCATGCCGGTCCGCTCAGCGGCGCGCACGATGGCGCAGCCCACCAGGTCGGCCGTGGCCATGTGGCCGCTGTGCGCCTTGAATACCACCGGGCAGCCTGCGGCCAGGGCGGCGGCGGTATCACCCCCGGCGGTGGAGAAGGCCAGCGGGAAGTTGCTGGCCCCGAACACGGCGACCGGGCCTACGCCGATGCGCATCTGGCGCAGGTCTACGCGTGGCAGCGGCTGGCGCTCGGGCAGTGCCAGGTCGATGCGCGCGCCGAGGAAGTCGCCGCGGCGCAGCACTTGGGCGAACAGGCGCATCTGCCCGCTGGTGCGGCCGCGCTCGCCCTGGATGCGGGCGGCGGGCAGGGCGGTTTCGCGGCAGACGATGGCGACGAAGGCGTCATCCAGTTCGTCGAGTTCAGCGGCGATGGCGTCGAGGAACTCGGCCCGACGTGCCGGGGCCAGTTGGCGGAACTCGGCGAAGGCTGCGGCAGCGGCCTTGGCGGCCTGGTCCACTTCGGCTTCGGTGGCCTGGGCAAAGCTGTAGGGCAGGGCTTCGCCAGTGCTGGCGTCCAGGCTCTGCAGGCGCTGAGGGCCAGCGGCACTGCGCTGACCGGCGATGAAGTTATGGCCGAGGATTTCAGGCATGGGGTGCTCCTGTGGGCTTGAGGGTGGCGTGTGTGAATGCGTGGTCAAGGCTGCGGCATCAGGTAATGGGCGCCGGGTTGAACAGGGTGATGTCGTTGTGCAGCCGGTGTTGCTCGGCCCAGGTTTGCTTGCGGCCACTGGCCACGTCCAGGTAGTAATGGAACAGCTCCCAACCCAGCTCCTCGATGGTCGAGCGACCACTGGCGATGCGACCGGCGTCGATGTCGATCAGGTCGGGCCAGCGCTGGGCCAGTTCGCTGCGGGTACACACCTTGACCACCGGCGCCATGGCCAGGCCATAGGGGGTGCCGCGGCCGGTAGTGAAGACGTGCAGGTTCATGCCGGCCGCCAGTTGCAAGGTGCCACAGACAAAGTCGCTGGCCGGGGTGGCGCAGAAAATCAGGCCTTTGCGGTTGACCCGCTCGCCTGGGCCGAGCACACCCTGTATAGCGCCGCTGCCCGACTTGACGATCGAACCCAGCGATTTCTCGACGATGTTCGACAGCCCGCCTTTCTTGTTGCCCGGCGTGGTGTTGGCGCTTCGGTCGGCGGCGCCTTGCTGCAGGTAGCGGTCGTACCAGTCCATTTCGCGCACCAGCGCGTCGGCAACGTCCTGGTTTTCCGCGCGCGAGGTCAGCATGTAGATCGCGTCGCGCACCTCGGTCACTTCAGAGAACAGCACCGTGGCGCCAGCGCGGACCAGCAGGTCGGCGGCATAGCCAAGTGCCGGGTTGGCGGTGATGCCCGAGAAGGCGTCGCTGCCACCGCATTGCATACCGAGGATCAGTTCGCTGGCCGGGACCGTTTCGCGGCGGCGCTGGTCGAGCTTCTTCAGGCGGGTCTCGGCCAGGTCCATGATCTGCTCGATCATTTCAACAAAGCCAAGGCTGGCATCTTGCAGGCGGTACAGCCATGGGTCGCTGAGGTCCACCGAGGGGTCGTTGTCGTGCATCACCTGGCTGGCTTGCAGTTTTTCACAGCCCAGGCTGATCACCAGTGCCTCGCCGCCAAGGTTGGGGTTGCGCGCCAGGTTGCGCACGGTGCGGATCGGGATGTAAGCGTCGCGGGCGTTGATTGCCACACCGCAGCCGTAGCTGTGTGTAATGGCCACCACGTCATCGACGTTGGGGTATTTGGGCAGCAGTTCGTTGCGAATGCGCTTGACTGCATGTTCCAGCACGCCGGTCACGCACTGCACGGTGGTGGTGATGCCGAGAATATTGCGGGTGCCGACAGTGCCGTCGGCGTTGCGATAGCCCTCGAAGGTGAAGCCCTCCAGCGGCGGCAGCGGTTGTGGCACTGCATCGCAGCGCGGCAGGCTGTCCAGTTCCGGGGCGGCCGGCATGGCCAGCTGGCTTTCCTGAACCCAGCTGCCTTGGCGCAAGTCTTCCAGCGCGTAGCCGATGATTTGCCCGTAGCGGCGCACGGGCTCGCCCTTGGCGATGGCCACGGTGGCCACCTTGTGGCTTTGCGGCACGCCTTCGATCAGGGTCAGGCCGTCGGCGAAGCGGGCGCCTTCGCCCAAGCCGCCGTCGTTGACGACGACCACGACGTTGTCGTCGTCGTGCAGGCGGACGTAGCGGGGCGAGTCGGAGTGTTCGATCAACTGCATGTTTGGGCCCTACTTGTCAGGTTCTCAGGCTTCTGTACATCCGCCCATGCCGGGTGACCCGGTGCGGGCGTGCTTTTTCAGTGTCGGGAACTGGCCAGTTCGCCGTCGGTGGCAGGCTCAGCGTGTGGCTTTGGGGCAGCATCACGCAATTCGATACGCTTGATGGGGCCGACGATAACCAGATAGCTGAATACCGCTACCAGCGCGTTGGCACCCACGTACACAAGCGCCCACTTGAACGAGCCGGTGGCGCTGATGATGTAGCCGATCACGATAGGGGTGGTGATCGACGCGATGTTACCGAAGGTGTTGAACAGGCCACCGGACAGCCCGGCGATCTGCTTGGGTGAAGTGTCCGCGACCACCGCCCAGCCCAGCGCGCCGATGCCCTTGCCGAAGAACGCCAGCGTCATGAAGCCGACCACCATCCACTCGGCATCGACGTAGTTGCAGAACACCATGGTGGTGGACAGCAGCAGGCCACAGACGATCGGCAGTTTGCGCGAGAAGGTCAGCGAGTTGCCGCGGCGCAGCAGCCAGTCGGAGATCACACCACCCAGGACGCCGCCGATAAAACCACACACCGCCGGCAGCGAGGCGATGAAGCCGGCCTTGAGAATGGTCATGCCGCGTTCCTGCACCAGGTACACCGGGAACCAGGTGAGGAAGAAGTAGGTGATGGCGTTGATGCAGTACTGGCCCAGGTATACGCCCAGCAGCATGCGGCTGGTCAGCAACTGCTTGATGTAACCCCATTTCGGGCCGTCGCTGCCGCGCTTCTGGTCCATGTCGACCAGGCCGCCGTTCTGCTCGATGTGCTCGAGTTCGCTTTGGCTGATGCGCGGGTGTTGGCGCGGGTTGTAGATGGTCTTCAGCCACACCATCGAGAAGATGATGCCCAGCACACCCATGACCACGAACACGTGCTCCCAGCCGAAGCTGAACACGATCCAGCCCATGATCGGGGCGAACAGTGCAGTGGCGAAATACTGCGCCGAGTTGAAGATGGCCGAGGCCGTGCCGCGTTCCTGGGTCGGGAACCATGCGGCGACGATGCGCGCGTTACCCGGGAATGACGGGGCTTCGGCGAAACCGACCAGGAAGCGCAGGGTGAAGAGGGTGACCACGGCCCAGGCAACCGGCAGGCCACCGACAAAACCCTGCAGCAGGGTAAACAGCGACCAGGTGAAGATGCTGAAGGCGTAGACGTTCTTGGAACCGAAGCGATCGAGCAGCCAACCACCAGGAATCTGGCCAGCCACGTAAGCCCATCCGAAGGCGGAAAAGATATAACCGAGGGTTACGGCGTCAATGCCGAGGTCTTTCTGCAGGCTGGAGCCTGCGATAGCAATGGTCGCGCGGTCGGCATAGTTGATCGTGGTCACCAGAAACAGCATGAACAGGATCAGGTAGCGCACATGCGTTTTCTTAGTCGCTTGCATGCTGGCAATACTCCCACTAGTTATTTTTGTGCGGGCTCACGAATTGTAACCGGAGTGGGGCAGGCCCACTCCGGGCGCGGCATCTGGCAGGCCGCGGGCAGCGCTTACTGCGGGCCCATCTTGTCCATCAGCGCGGCGAGCATTTCGTACTCTTCGGCGGTGAGGTCAGTCAGCGGGGTACGCACCGGGCCGGCGTCGTAACCGGCAATTCTGGCGCCGGCCTTGACGATGCTCACGGCGTAGCCGGCCTTGCGGTTGCGGATGTCCAGGTATGGCAGGAAGAAATCGTCGATCAGCTTGGCCACGGTGGCGTGGTCGTCACGGGCGATGGCGTTGTAGAAGTCCATGGCGGTTTTCGGCACGAAGTTGAACACCGCGGAGGAGTACACCGGTACGCCCAGGGCCTTGTAGGCGGCGGCATACACTTCGGCGGTCGGCAGGCCACCCAGGTAGCTGAAGCGCTCGCCCAGGCGACGACGGATCGACACCATCAGCTCGATATCACCCAGGCCGTCCTTGTAGCCAATCAGGTTCGGGCAGCGCTCGGCCAGTTTTTCCAGCAGGTCGGCGTTCAGGCGACAGACGTTGCGGTTGTACACCACCACACCGATGTTTACCGATTTGCACACCGCTTCGACGTGGGCGGCGACGCCGTCCTGGCTGGCTTCGGTCAGGTAGTGCGGCAGCAACAGCAGGCCCTTGGCACCCAGGCGCTCGGCTTCTTGCGCGTATTCGATGGCCTGACGGGTGGAGCCACCGACACCGGCGAGGATCGGAACCGAAGTGGCGCAGGTGTCAACCGCGGTCTTGATCACCTGGCTGTATTCGCTGGCGGCCAGGGAGAAGAATTCACCGGTACCGCCAGCGGCGAACAGCGCGCTGGCGCCGTAGGGGGCCAGCCACTCGAGGCGCTTGATGTAGCCAGCCGGGTTGAAGTCGCCCTGGGCATTGAAGTCGGTGACCGGGAAAGACAGCAGGCCGTGGGAGAGGATGGATTTGAGTTCTTGTGGATTCATTGTTGTTGGCATCCTGTGGCGCTTGGGTGAGGGGTGTTGTCTTGCGATGGAGGTAAGTTATCGTACAACTTGTGTGATGACTAGTCCCTTTTCAGAATTTTGTGTTCTCGTCAGGGTGGCCGTCTGGATTTATGTGTTGTGGCGCAGATCGAGCGCCGCCCGCGCGGCGCTTCGCGGGTAAACCCGCTCCTACGTTTGTTTCGGGCCAGTATCGCCTGTGTCAGACGCGCGCGACCGCCTTGTTTGTACGACTCGATATCGAGGCATGCGCCAAGGCGTTCGCGCGCAAATGCCACAGGCATAACTGGCCTGAAACAAACGTAGGAGCGGGTTTACCCGCGAAGCGCCGCGCGGGCGGCGCTCGATTTCACAGGCGCAGCAGGTACGACGACAAACACATAGCAGTCATCGTATCTCTTAAGGGGAAGGAAAAAAACGATCGCGGAGACAGGCACAAGCCCGCCGCCCGATTCCACGGGAAGTGTTCTGGGACCAGCAGAGGGTGACCGGGAAACGGGGGCGGCCTTGCGCCGCCCCGCGATCAAAGCAGAGGAAACTGAAAGTCAGGCTGCGTGCTGGCGCTTGATTTGCGCCTTGCGTACCTGGGCCCGGCAAGCGTCGCCGAAAGCCTGGAAGATCTTGATCGAATCAGGGTTCTTCGCCGCTTGCCATTCAGGGTGCCACTGCACGGCGAACAGGAACGGCGAAATGCTTGGCGCATGAATCGCTTCGACCAGGCCATCTTCGGCACGGGCGATGGCTTCAATACCGGCGCCGAGCTTATGCAGGCCTTGGCCATGCAGCGAGTTGACGCGAATCTCGTCGGTACCCAGAGTGTCGTGCAGCCAGCTGCCCGGCTGGATCTTCACCCCATGCACCTGGGCGTACTGCACTTCGACCGGGTCTTCCGGGTTTTCCCGGTGGTCATTGAACCCAGGTTCGGCATACACCTTCTGGTAAATGTCGCCACCCAGGGCCACGTTGATTTCCTGCATGCCACGGCAGATGCCGAAGATGGGCAGGCCACGCTTGATCGCCGCCTTGACCAGCGGAATGTCGAACAGGTCGCGGTTCTGGTCCTGGCCTTTGCCCGGGGTCTGGTTTTCCTGGCCATACAGGGCCGGGTCGATGTTGCTGCCAGCGCCAGTCAGGTACACGCCGTCGGCCATGTCCAGGTAGGTCTCGAGGTCTTCAGTGCCGCAGCAGGTAGGTACCAACACCGGGACGCAATCGGAGAACTCGACCAGCGGGGTAATGTATTTGTGGGTCATGACCTGGTAGTCATGTCCCTTGCGCTCTTGGCTGCCCATGGTCATCAGGACGACGGGTTTGCGCAGGGAAGGTTGCTTGTTGCCAATGTTGCTGTTGGACATATGTCACCTTGGGACAGGTTCGACCTGTCGTTGTTGTGCAGGCGCACGGCTCGGGGCCCTGGGTGCTGCCTGTAGCCCCGAGCACTGCCGGCTCGTCAGAGGCGACGATTCCGGTCGGGGCTTGTAGATAGCTTGCCAGAGCCGTTCGATATGTCAAACGACGGAAGCGGGCTTTAACGCGGGGGATACGCCGTTTTTTGGGGCCTTAAACCGATGCGGGCCTGTGGCGGCGTGGGTTTGGCGGGGGTGTTGGTCAATAATATTTAACGACGCAGTTGGGTCTTTGCAGCGGTGCAATAAAGGCCACGCCCCATTGCCCATTTATTCGGCTCACACGGAGCCTGTAGGAGCGGCCTCGTGTCGCGAAAGGGCCGCGCAGCGGCCCCGGCGATATCGGCAGCGAAGCTGATATCCGGGGCCGCTTTGCGGCCCTTTCGCGACACAAGGCCGCTCCTACACAGTTGCGCGCCAGCCCATCCGGTCCATTCAGTGCAGTATCTGCGCCAGGAACGCCTTGGCCCGCTCGGTGCGCGGCTGGTTGAAGAACACCTGCGGCGGGCTGTCCTCGATGATCTGCCCACCCTCCAGGAACAGCACCCGCTCGGCTACCTGCCGGGCAAAGCCCATTTCATGGGTGACGCACAGCATGGTCATGCCCGTGCCAGCCAACTGCACCAGTACATCCAGCACCTCGGCGACCATTTCCGGGTCCAGCGCCGAAGTGGGCTCGTCGAACAGCATGATCCGCGGTTTCATGCACAGCGCCCGGGCGATTGCCACGCGCTGCTGCTGGCCGCCGGACAGCTGGCTGGGGTACTTGTGCGCCTGGCTTTCGATGCCGACTTTGCTCAGGTACATGCGTGCCCGCTCCTCGGCGTCCTTGCGTGACAACCCGCGCACGCTGGTGGGGGCCAGCAGGCAGTTGTCGAGCACGCTCATGTGCGGGAACAGGTTGAAGTGCTGGAACACCATGCCGATGTCGCTGCGTACCTGTGCTGCCTCGCGCGTGGTGGCCGCCAGGTCGATGCCGTCCACCTGGATGCTGCCCTGCTGGGCGACTTCCAGGCGGTTGATGCAACGGATCAGGGTCGACTTGCCCGAGCCGGACGGCCCGCACAGCACGATGCGTTCGCCTTCGCGCACCTGCAGGTCGATGTCACGCAGCACGTGGAACGCGCCATAGT
This sequence comes from Pseudomonas sp. 2,4-D, assembly GCF_030418155.1. Taxonomy (NCBI): domain Bacteria; kingdom Pseudomonadati; phylum Pseudomonadota; class Gammaproteobacteria; order Pseudomonadales; family Pseudomonadaceae; genus Pseudomonas; species Pseudomonas sp. 2,4-D. The sequence continues at coordinate 66,322 of NZ_JAUHUI010000022.1, read as the reverse complement.
GCTTGTTGAGGCCTTCGATGCGAATCAGCACCGGACGCGGGTCGGGTTCGGGGGCAAGGGTGGCAAGGCTCAGTGGTGCGGTCATCTTGTTGTTCTCCCGCGTGGGTTCAGTCGAAACGGGTCGCGCTGTAAGGCGCGGGGTCGGTGAAGGGGGGCTCGCCAGTGAGCAGCTCGGCCAGCAGCCGGCCGCAGACCGGGCCCAGCGTGAGGCCGTGATGGGCATGGCCGAAGTTGAACCACAGCCCTGGGTGGCGCGGCGCCGGCCCGATCACCGGGCGCATGTCGGGCAGGCAGGGACGGCGGCCCAGCCATGGCGTGTCGTCCAGGCGCTCGCCGAGGGCCGGGAACAGCTTGCGCGCCAGGGCCTCGCAGCGGCCCAACTGGATCTGGTTGCCAGGTGCACTGGCTGCGTCGAACTCGATGCCGGTGGTCAGGCGCACACCGCGCGCCATTGGCGCCAGTACATAGCCGCCTTGGGTGTCGCAGATCGAGTGCTCCAGCTGAGCGCCGTCACGGGTGCTGTAGTGCATGTGGTAGCCCCGCTTGATGGCCAGCGGGATCTGGTAGCCCAGGCCGCTGAACAGGTCGGCTGACTGTGGCCCAAGGCAAGCCACCACCTCGTCGGCAGTGATCGGGCCGCGACGGCTCTCTACCCGCCATTGGCCATTGGCCTGGCGCAGGCTGCGCGCATCGCCATGCACGAACTGCCCGCCGCGTTGCAGGAACAGCGCCGCATAGCCACGGGTGAGCGCACCGGGGTTGTTCACAGTTTTCGGGTCGAGCCAGTGGATGCCACCGACCACGGTGGCGTCCAGCTGATGTTCACGTGCCTGCAACTGCCCGCATTCAAGGATTTCGAAGCGCAAGCCGTAGCGGCTCAGGCCCTTGGCATCGGTTTTTGCCTGCTCGAACAGCGCGGGGTCGCGGAACACTTCGATCCAGCCTTTGGCTTGCACCAGGCCTTCCAGGCCGGCGGCAGCGATCAGCGCGTCATGCTCGTCGACACAGCGCTGCACCAGCGGCAACATATCGGCGGCGGCGCCGGCCAGGCGCCCGGGTGCCGACTGGCGCCAGTAACGCCACAGCCACGGTGCGGCCTTGGGCAGGTGCGCCAGGCTGTAGCGCACATCGGGCTGGCGGTTCAGGCCGTAACGCAGCAGTGCGCTCAGTTGCCGCGGGAAGGCATAGGGGATGACACTGGAGCGCTCGATCAGCCCGGCGTTGCCGTGGCTGGTGCCGCTGCCCGGTTCGTCACGGTCGATCAGAATTACCTGGCGCCCGCGTGCCTGCAGATGCAGCGCGGTGCTGACGCCGACGATGCCGGCGCCGAGAACAAGGGTCTGGCAATGCATGAAACGTATCCTTCGGTCAGTTCAGGTGGCGGCCCAGGCGGGCTTCCAGGTGTTTCAGCAGGCGCCGCACCAGTTCGACGATCACCAGGTAGAGCACGGCGGCCCACAGGTAGATCTGGAAGTCGAAACTGCGCGAGAAGGCCAGTTTGGTCACGCCCATCAGGTCGTAGATCGTCACCAGCGAGGCGATCGCGCTGGCCTTGATCATCAGGATCAGTTCGTTGCCCAGCGGGCCAATGGCCACCAGCAGCGATTGCGGCAATATCACCTTGAAGAAGGTGGTCGAGCGCTTCAGGTTCAGCGCCCGCGCCGCTTCATGCTGGCCAGGCGCAACGGCCATCAGGCTGCCGCGGAAGATCTCGGCCTGATAGGCGGCGGTGTTCAGGGTGAACGCCAGCAAGGTGCAAAACCACGCATCTCGGAAGAACCACCACAGGCCGACGTCCTGCCAGAAACCCTTGAGCGAGCCCAGGCCGTAATACAGCAGGAACAATTGCGCCAGCAGCGGCGAGCCGCGGAAGAAGTACACGTAGCCGGCTGCCATGCGCTGCAGCACCAGGCTGCGAGACAGGCGTGCAAGGGCCAGCAGAAGGCCGAGCACAGCACCCAGGCTGAAGGAAATCGCCACCAGCTTGGCGGTTACAAGCAGGCCGTCGATGAAGCGCGGGCCGTAGCGTTCCAGCAGGTCGGGGTCAAGCACCATTGCCAGCAGTTGATCGAAGCTCATGCGCGTGCTCCTTGCAGGTGGCGGTTGCTGCGCCGTTCGATGTAGGCGAACACGCGCCCGGACAGTGCCGCAAACAGCAGGTAGCCCAGGCAGGCGACGCCGTAGAAGAACATCGGCTCCTTGGTTACGCTGACCGCCAGGTTGGTCTGGCGCATCAGGTCTACCAGCGAGATGGTCGACACCAGCGAGGTGTCCTTGAGCAGCGACAGCCAGTTGTTGGACAAGCCGGGCAGGGCGATGCGGGTCAGTTGTGGCAACAACACCTTGAAGAAACCGGTGCGCTTGCTAAGACCAAGCGCCGAGCAGGCTTCCAGCTGGCCCTTGGGCAGGGTCTTGAAGGCGGCCAGCCAGATCTCGCTGGAAAACGCGGCGAACACCAGGCTGAAGGCGATCATCGCGGCGAGGAAGGTGTTGATGAGGAACTCACCTTGGTAGCCCATGGCGGCGAGGATCTTCTGTGCGGCGATTTGGCAGCCGTAATAGATGATCAGCAACGTCAGCAGCTCGGGCAGGCCGCGGAAGACGGTGGAAAAAGTGGTGGCCCAGGCCCGTGGCAGGCGTTTGCGTGAGCGCGCCGCCAGCGCGACCACCAGGCCCAGTGGCAGGCCGATGGGAAGGCAGGCCAGGGCCAGGGAAACAGTAACCAGCGCGCCGGCCAGCAACGCCTGGCCCCAGCCTCCGCTGGCGAAAGACAGCAAGGACAATTGATCGAGCATGACGAACCTCTTGGGCAGGTTATGCGGCCTTGTGGGAGCAGCCTTGCGTCGCGAAAGGGCTGCGTAGCGGCCCCAGGGTTCATGCAACTGCAGAGATTGCCGGGGCCGCTACGCGGCCCTGTCGCGACGCAAGGCCGCTCCCACAAGGTGGTCGCACAACTTCCTGAAGATCAGTTGTAGATATCGAAAGCAAAGTACTTGCTGGCGATCTTCTGGTAGGTGCCGTTGGCCACAATCTGTTGCAGCGCGGTATTCAGGCGCTGGCGCAGGGCTTCGTCGTCCTTGCGCACAGCGATCGCGGCATCGGCCTTGGTGTCGGCCACGTCGCCAAGGATCTTGCAGCAATCCCCGCCGTTCTTGTTCATCCACTCGTGCAGCGGGAATTTGTCGGCTATCACGCCGTCCAGGCGGCCGGCCGCCAGGTCTGCGTTGGCTTCGTCCATGGTCGGGTACAGTTTCACGTCGGCACCGGCCTTGCCGTACACGTCTTCGGCGTAGATGGCCTGGGTAGAGGAAGACTGCGCACCGACGGTGTAGCCGACAAAGTCGGTCTGGGCGCTGTCGATCTTGCTGTCCTTGGCAACCGCCACGGTCAGGGGCGTGCGGTAGTAGTGGTCGGTGAAGGCGATCTTCTTGCGTCGCTCTTCGGTATCGATCATCGACGCTACCACCGCGTCATACTTGCGCGCCATCAGGGCGGGGATGATGCCTTCCCAGTCCTGGGCCACCAGCGTGCATTCGACTTTCATCTGTTCGCACAGGGCATGGGTGATGTCGACATCGAAGCCATGCAGCTTGTTATCGGCGTCTACATAGTTGAAGGGCGGGTAGGCACCCTCAGTGGCGAACCGCAGGGTTTCAGCGCTGGCGGCACCCGCCAGCAGCAGGGCGCACGCACCCAGCAAGGCCATGGACTTGTTCATCTCGCACCTCATTGCACTCTTGCTATTGTTGTTTGCCCGTCGACCACGAGGTGTAGCCGACGAATTCGTTATGTAGAGCGGCAGTTGCTTCCAAGCGTTTTTCAACATCCGGTCCGAGCTTCTTGCAGACCTCGTTGACCATCAGATGCACCCACGACAGCATCGTCGAGGTGGATTCCCAGAACAGGTTGAACTCGGTGGGGATGCGGAACACCTCGTCGGCATTGGCATCCGCCCAGTCACAGAAGGTGTCGGTCACCAGGGTGACCGCAATGCCAGCCTCGCGCGCCTTCTGGCACAGCATCAGGGCATGGCGGGAATAACGGCGCGCCTCGAACACCACCAGGGCGCTGTCTTCGGCGCGGCCCAGCAGCACTTCGCCGAAGTGACCGGCGCTGATGTCCACCAGTTGCACACCATCGCGCAGGTATTGCAGCAGGTGGCTCATGCACATGGCGATGCCGCGCTCGGTCTGGAAGCCGGCGATGAACACCCGCGGCTTGCTCGCCAGGCGTTGCGCCACGTTGTGCCAGGCGGGGCTCTGGCGGTATTCGTGTACGCGCACCAGGGCGGCGATTTCCAGCTCCAGGCTGCCGGCGTTGTCGCTGGCGTCCTGGTTCTGGCGGTAATCTTGCAAGCGATCACCCACCAGCCACGGGCCATCGCCCAGGTCGTTCTGCAGGTCTTGCTTAAGCGCCTTGAGGTGGGCATAACCCAGTGAGCGACAGTAGCGCCCGACGCTGGATTCGCTGACGCCCAGCTTGGCGGCAATGCTGGCCGAGGTCTGGAACGGCAGTTCGTGCAGGTTGGCAAGCATGTAGGTGGCGATCTTGCGACCCGAGGCAGCGGCCCCTTCGAGGCTGTTTTCCAGGCGTTGCTTGATCAGTTGGCTCATGCTGCGGCTCCAGGGGTGAGGCTTGGGAAGAAAATGAATGTTTTCTGTCATCAAGTCAATATTTGACAGATTGCTGTCACATGAGGGAAAGTTTTTGTCGTTGCAACGCTGTAGCCATTCCAAAATCAACAAGGAGCTTCAGATGTCCGCACCTTCCACCAGCACCGTTGTGCGCGTGCCTTTTACCGAGCTGCAAAGCCTGTTGCAGGCCATTTTCCAGCGCCATGGGTGCAGCGAGGCCGTGGCCCGGGTGCTGGCACACAACTGCGCCAGCGCCCAGCGTGATGGCGCCCATAGCCATGGGGTGTTCCGCATGCCCGGTTATGTCTCGACCTTGGCCAGCGGCTGGGTCGATGGCAAGGCCACGCCACAGGTCAGCGACGTGGCCGCCGGCTATGTGCGTGTCGATGCTGCGGGCGGTTTTGCCCAACCAGCACTGGCGGCGGCCCGTGAGCTGTTGGTGGCGAAGGCGCGCAACGCAGGCATTGCCGTGCTGGCGATCCACAACTCGCACCATTTCGCTGCATTGTGGCCGGATGTAGAGCCGTTCGCCGAAGAGGGCCTGGTAGCCCTCAGCGTGGTCAACAGCATGACCTGCGTGGTGCCGCATGGTGCACGCAAGCCGCTGTTCGGTACCAACCCCATCGCTTTTGCTGCGCCTTGCGCCGAGCATGACCCGATCGTTTTCGACATGGCCACCAGTGCCATGGCCCATGGCGATGTGCAGATTGCCGCGCGTGCCGGCCAGCAATTGCCGGAGGGCATGGGGGTGGATGCCGATGGCCAGCCAACCACCGACCCTAAGGCGATTCTGGAAGGCGGCGCCTTGCTGCCATTTGGCGGGCACAAGGGCTCGGCGTTGTCGATGATGGTCGAACTGCTGGCGGCGGCACTGACCGGCGGTCATTTCTCCTGGGAGTTCGATTGGTCCGGGCATCCGGGGGCGAAAACGCCATGGACCGGGCAGTTGATCATCGTCATCGACCCAGGCAAGGCCGAGGGCGAGCGCTTTGCCCAGCGCAGCCGCGAACTGGTGGAGCAGATGCAGGCTGCCGGGCTGACCCGCATGCCGGGTGAGCGGCGCTATCGTGAGCGCGAGGTGGCCGAGGAGGAGGGGGTGGCGGTGACCGAGCAGGAGCTGCAAGGCCTGAAAGAGCTGCTTGGCTGATCTGGCCCCTTCGCGGGTTTACCCGCAAAGAATCCAGCCCTCATCCCGGTCATGCAATGTTGCATAGACAACCTTGCACAATAGTGGATGTTCCTGAGCCCGCTCTGCGGGTATGCTCAGGGCTGACTTTCCGTACCGTCCTGATCCAAAGGAGCTGCACGCTGTGTTCAAACATGTCGATGCCTATGCCGGCGACCCGATCCTCTCGTTGATGGAAACCTTCAAGGCCGACCCGCGCGCCGACAAGGTCAACCTGAGTATTGGCCTGTACTACGATGAGGCCGGCGTGGTGCCGCAACTGGCGGCGGTGGATGCGGTGGAAAAACGCATTGCCGGTCAGGACCACGAAGCCTCTCTGTACCTGCCGATGGAAGGCCTGGCCAGCTACCGCCAAGCCATCCAGGCGTTGCTGTTCGGTGCTGATCACCCGGCCGTGACCGGCGGCCGTGTGGCCACCGTACAGACCGTGGGTGGCTCCGGCGCCCTGAAAGTCGGTGCCGACTTCCTCAAGCGCTACTTCCCGCAGTCCGAAGTCTGGGTCAGCAACCCGACCTGGGACAACCACCGCGCCATCTTTGAAGGTGCAGGCTTCAAGGTGCACACCTACCCGTACTTCGACCAAGCCACCCGTGGCGTGGACTTCGACGGCATGCTGGCCACCTTGCAGAGCCTGCCGGCCAACAGCGTGGTGCTGCTGCACCCGTGCTGCCACAACCCTACTGGTGCCGATCTGCAGCAGCACCAGTGGCAACAAGTGGTCGAAGTGGTCAAGGCGCGCCAGCTGATCCCGTTCCTCGACATCGCCTACCAAGGCTTCGCCGAAGGCCTGGTAGAAGACGCCTACGCTATTCGCGAAATGGCCCGTGCCGGCGTGCCGTGCCTGGTCAGCAACTCCTTCTCGAAAATCTTCTCGCTGTATGGCGAGCGGGTGGGCGGCCTGTCGGTGGTGTGCGATGACGAGGCCACTGCCCAGAGCGTGCTTGGCCAGCTGAAGGCCACCGTGCGCCGCAACTACTCCAGCCCGCCCAACTTCGGCGCCCAGCTGGTTGCCGGCGTATTGAGCGATGCTGGCCTGAATGCCCAGTGGGCCGAAGAAGTCGAAGTGATGCGCAAGCGTATCCTCGACATGCGCCAGGCGCTGGTCGATGCCCTGGCCGTGCTGCTGCCGGGCCAGGACTTCCAGTTCTTCCTGCGCCAGCGCGGCATGTTCAGCTACACCGGCTTCAGCGTCGAGCAGGTACGTCGCCTGCGTGACGAGTTCGGCGTGTACCTGATCGACAGCGGCCGTGTGTGCATGTCCGGCCTGCGCCCGGCCAACCTGCAACGGGTTGCCGAAGCGTTCGCTGCCGTTCAGAAGTAACTCGCCAAGGGACCAGCCACGGCCCCTCCTGTGGGGCGCGGTTGGACTTTGTGGGAGAGGCCTTGTGTCGCGAAAGGGGTGCGGAGCGCCCCCACGATTGCAGCTTTGCCGCTGACATTGCTGGGGCCGCTTTGCGGCCCTTTCGCGACGCAAGGCCGCTCCCACAGGCCGCTCCCACAGGCCCCCAGGCCGCTACATTCCATCGAACGGCTCCAGCCATGCCTTCCGCTTGTAAAGACAAGTGCAACCGCTCCTCGGAAAAGGGCTTCGCAAGTGCAACCTTTCCGTGCACAATCGCGCCCCTCTTTTCCGGTTGAGTTGGGCGAAACGTCTATTTCGCCATTCTCAGCCTGTTGCAGTCTTGCGAGTGGAGCTTCACCCGGAATGAATGAGCAGGCCCCAAGCGTTGAACAACGCTTTGCAGAATCGACCCCCGCCGCCCTCGGCACCTGGGCGCGTCACGACACCACCTGGATGCTGGGCCTGTTCGGCACAGCCATCGGCGCCGGGACACTGTTCCTGCCGATCAACGCCGGCCTTGGCGGCTTCTGGCCGCTGCTGATCCTGGCCGTGCTGGCCTTCCCGATGACCTATTTCGCCCATCGCGGGCTGACCCGTTTCGTCCTTTCGGGGCGCGATGGCAGCGACATCACCGAAGTGGTCAAGGAGCATTTCGGCATCACCGCCGGTGCCTCGATCACCGTGCTGTACTTCTTCGCCATCTTCCCGATCCTGCTTATCTACAGCGTGGCGCTGACCAACACCGTGTCCAGCTTCATGGAACACCAGCTGCACATGCAGCCGCCGCCTCGGGCAATCCTGTCATTCGTGCTGATCCTCGGTCTGCTGGCCATCGTGCGCTGCGGGGAGCAGGCCACGGTCAAGGTCATGAGCCTGCTGGTCTACCCGTTCATCGTTGCGCTGGCGTTGCTGGGCCTGTACCTGGTGCCGCATTGGACCGGTGGCATTCTCGACAGCGCCACAGAGGTGCCGCCGGCCTCGGCCTTCCTGCACACCTTGTGGCTGGCCATTCCGGTAATGGTGTTCTCGTTCAACCATTCGCCGATCATTTCGGCCTTTGCCGTCGACCAGAAGCGCCGTTACGGCGAGCACGCCGATGAGCGTAGTGGCCAGATCCTGCGTCGTGCCCATCTGCTGATGGTGGTGATGGTGCTGTTCTTCGTGTTCAGCTGCGTGCTCACCCTGAGCAGCGCCCAACTGGCCGAAGCCAAGGCGCAGAACCTGTCGATCCTGTCGTACCTGGCCAACCACTTCAGCAACCCGACCATCGCGTTCGCTGCACCGTTGATCGCCTTCGTGGCCATCGCCAAGTCGTTCCTCGGCCACTATATCGGCGCCAGCGAAGGCCTGAAGGGCATCATCGCCAAGACCGGTGCGCGCCCAGGCGCCAAGGCCCTGGACCGCGTGGTTGCCGCACTGATGCTGGTGGTGTGCTGGATCGTTGCCACGCTCAACCCGAGCATTCTCGGCATGATCGAGTCGCTCGGCGGCCCGATCCTCGCGGTGCTGTTGTTCCTGATGCCGATGTACGCCATTCGCCGTGTACCGTCCATGCGTAAATACAGCGGTGCGGCGTCCAACGTGTTCGTCGTTGTGGTCGGGCTGGTTGCGCTGACCTCGGTGGTGTACGGCCTTCTAAGCTGATTCACCCGTTTCATTCAAGAATGCCCGGGTCGCTTGTCGCCACCCGGGCATTTTTTTGCCTGATCAAGGTTTCAGCAGCGTTGCATTCCATCGTCCTTGGTGCATGCAAGCAGCCACCCTCCGCACAGGCTGGCCACCACGAACAGCACGCCCAAGCCTGCCGGTAGCTCGCTTTCCAAACCTGCGACCACACTGCTCGTCAAACCGGCACCGGCGAACAGCAATGTCGTATTGAGCGACGCTGCCGCACCTGCCTGACGCGGATAGCGCGCCAAAGCCTGGGTCGTTGCGGCGGGGCGTACCAGGGTTGTCCCGGTGGTACAGGCAATCATCGGCAGTAGAACCCCCAGCACAGATAGACCTGCCACCCATTCCCACATCAAAAGGGTGATGCCCGCAGTACTTATAAGCAGCAAGCCTGCTTTTATTTGAGCTTGCGGGGTTACGCGACTGTTCAAGTAGGTCGCAGCCATGCCGCCGACAATGTATGCCAACCCATAGCCGATAAAGACCAGAGAGAATTGATAGGCCGTCAGCTCCAGCCTGCCCATCAGCAGCAAGGGCGCTATGACGATAAAGGAAAAATGGCAGGCAAAGGCGAGGCTGGAGAGCATGGAATGCGCGAGATAGTCCGTGTCTCGCAGCATCACCCGATAACTGGACATACTTGGCGCTCGGTCATGCGACGCAGGTGTGTCATGGAGCAGCACACACGATAAAAGTGAAACGATTGCAGCGATGATCACGAATACCGTAAAGCTCGCCTTCCAGCCAAAGGACTGTTGAAGAAAGGCACCTGCCAGCGGTGACAGTGAGATGAACAACCCGCTCGCGCTTGTTAACAGGATGCGCATGGCATTGCGTTGTGTACCGCTGTAGAGGTCCTGCACAAGCGCCTGGCCTAGCACGAGGCTGCCGCAACCCAGGGCCTGCACCAAGCGAAAGGCCATGAACGTTTCATAATGGGTTGAAAATACGCAACCGAGCGCCCCCACAATGGATACGCTCAACCCAGCGAGCAACAAACGCTTGCGCCCGATGCCATCCGACAGTGGGCCGATCACGATTTGCGCCATGGCCACACCGACAGCAAAAAAGCTCACTGAGTACGCAATCTGTTTTGTGTCGACCCGAAACTCATCTGAGAGCGCCGGGAATGATGGGAGGATCACGTCCAGAGGAAACACACCCAGCAGACTTAACAAAATCAGCAACGTCGAGCACAGGTGGCGCCGAAGCGAACCAGTGGGGCGGTTCATGCTATCAACCCCGCCGATTGGAATTGCAAGAAATAGCCTTCATCATCCAGCAAATCAGTGTGCTGAATTGCTCGAAGTGTCGGCCCGCAAATCTCGATCATTCGGATCGTCCAGTTTGCCTCCATATAAGCAGAAATTTCGTCTCCTAGGTCTGGTCGGTTTCTGAGTAGCATTCGCAAGCATGATAGGTCGGGCTGGCAGAAAGCTATGAGCACCTCAGGTAAAATTTGAGCCACATAGTCCTTCTCCATCTTGGAAATATTTCGCCACAAGCTGACGAAACACTCGGAAAAGAAGACTGCATGGCGGCCTTCATCATGCAAATGATCCCTTAGCATGTTCGTCACTGGGCCAACGAGCGCCTCGCTAGATAACTTAAGGAGTTCGTGAGTGATCAAGGTTTCTGACACAAATCCGATGCAGAAGCGGGTTAAACATTCGAACGCTGGAGGGCTTTTATCTATAACACGATCTAGCCTATCTAGGCGAGCGGGCCTGATGCGTACTAAGTTGAAATGCTGTGCTACGTGATCTGCAATATCTTTTGAAAATAATGCGTGATACGCTTCATCCGCGTATATTTTTAAAGCGATGCGGCGCTCATTGTTCTCAAAGTATTTCTTCAGGCTTCCAGTTACAATGCAACGTACAGCCTCATTGACATGCGTCATCTCTAGTGCTGTGGTATAGTCCATAAAATATACTAGATGAGATGCATGTGCGATCAGCAATTCTTTTTTGGGAAGGGATTTTATTGCATCATGAGCCAGTGCTGGACTGAGTGCGATGGGGAACCATAAGCCGGGGTCTGTCTGAGCGAAATCCGCTTTTGTGAATTGATAGGCGTAGGGTCGCGAACGGACAGCGCTGGAGGAGTGCCAAATCCGAAACAAAGTTATACTGCGGTTGGCTAACTTGTTCATATGTCAGCTCGCCTCGGTTTTTTTCAAGATGGACTTTAGGCAGTCGGGAATGGCGGACCCATCACTGTAGCCGCAGCCGACAAAGAAAAGGACCTGCTCATTCGCGTTTATAGGGTTCAGCAGTGGTTCAATCAAGCACTCATTCAATGCGCCAGTTAGCCAGGTATTCATTCCGCAGGCGGTAGCAGCCAGCTGAAAGGTCTGTGCCACATGGCCTATCTCGATCAGTGCCATCCGATAAGCACGCGAATGTTCGTACTTCCACCACAATTTATCGAATCTGGAGGTAAGGAATAATCCCACTGGTATATCGTTGGCGAAATGTTGTCCAGAGAGCAAGTCACCCAATCTTGGAGGCAGCGGATTACGCCAGTATAACTGATGCATGTGAGGGTCATACCGGTAAATTCCTGGCGCTATACCTTCGACATTCGCTATGTATACATAGCCTTCGGTGGCATTCAATCCTCCTGCTGATGGGCTGCAACGCCGCTTGTTGAATTGCTCAATCCCTCCTTCTTCATGATCCAGGGCTCGAGTGTCAATAAAGCCTAGCGTGTGGTGTAAAATTTGCCCTAGTTCAGCTATTGGAATTAATGAGCGATGAAAGTTTCTCACGGTTGCCCGCCGCCCGAGAATTTTATCGAACTCACTGGCGTTGCTTGTGGTTGGCAGTTGGATGCCTGCTGTTGGCTCATCGGCGGCGGCAGGAGATATTTCACTCAATACTTCATTGCAATGTTCCAGGTATTGGTTGGCCCATTGATGCGTACTGGTTGGTTGATCGTCTAGCGGTATGTTTTTGGTTCCAATATGAAAGATTCTAGAGAGAATGTCCCATCCCCAAGCGTTTTCATTCGTTGTGCGGTCAGTGATTATCTCGCAGCGCTTCAGATCTTTGAGTGTGGGATCAGTTGGGTCATTGCAGGGGTGGCCGTAAATGATCGATATCAGTTTTTCTGCGTGCTCGGCTGAAAGTTCATACTGCTTGTGATTGTTGAAGTCCCAGCAGATCAGAGCGTTATCCTTGGCGATAAAAAAACAGTCTCTGCTTACCATTTTTCCTCCTTTGGCTAAAGCGCAGGCCGGCACTGCGCTTCAGCATTCATCGGTTAAGGCTTACTGGCTCTTTTTGACCAGAAGGGCCAGGTTGGCCAGTTTTGTAGACTCCATCTTGATGGTTTTCATATTTGAATCTCCATTTGTGCGTCGCGGTATTGCGACTTGTCTGATGTTAGCGTCACTTTGAAGATGTACAAGGCAAACTTTGTAGCGAAACTTCCGATGAAGTTGTAGGATTTGTTACCCTTATAGTCACGAGGTGCCAATCCAACTGCGTCGTAAAGCCTCTGGCACAAACCTCACAGCGATTTTGGGAGCAGCGTTGTACCGCCCATATCAATTAGCTCACTGTGCTCCGCACTCGGAGTGGGAGGTGTGGATGGGCGGTCGTGAACTGTGAAGCAACTGGCCATAACCGCGGCTATCGGCATTTTTTGTCCACAAAAATCGTCCGGCAATGGAACAATTTCACCTGCCCCCATAGGCACCCGGCTGCCTTCATGCTTAACTCAGTGTCCTTTTCAAACCCCGCATAAGGATTTCGTCATGGCTCAAGTGACTCTCAAAGGCAACCCGGTCCAGGTCAACGGCAACCTGCCACAGGCCGGCGCCCAGGCTCCGGCTTTCTCCCTGGTAGGTGAAGGCCTGGCTGACAAGTCGCTGAAAGACTACGCCGGCAAGCGCAAGGTGCTGAATATCTTCCCAAGCGTCGATACCCCGACCTGCGCCACTTCGGTGCGCAAGTTCAACGCCCAGGCCAGCGACGTTGCCAACACCGTGGTGCTGTGCATCTCGGCTGACCTGCCGTTCGCCCAGGCACGTTTCTGCGGCGCCGAAGGGCTGGACAACGTGAAGAACCTGTCGACCCTGCGTGGCCGCGAGTTCCTCGAGAACTACGGCGTAGCCATCGCCGACGGCCCGCTGGCCGGCCTGGCCGCCCGCGCCGTGGTGGTGCTGGACGAGAACGACAAGGTGCTGCACAGCGAACTGGTTGGCGAAATTGCTGACGAGCCGAACTACGACGCGGCGCTGGCTGTACTGAAGTAAGGATTGCGTGGGGCAGGGCGGGCGTCTGTCGCCTGTGGTGGCCTCTTCGTGGGTAAACCCGCTCCTACAACGTGCGGCACAGGTTTCAAAGGCTGTGACATCCCCGTAGGAGCGGGTTCACCCGCGAAAGGGCCAGACCAGGCAATCGAACCTTCAGGCCCGCCACCGCTCCAAGCAACACCCTGTAACGGCCCGGAACACGTTCCGGGCCGTTTTCATTTAAAATTCCGCCTCTTGGCAACGTCAGGCAAAGGTAAACCTCTGGTAAAGGCCCTTTGCTAAAACGATGGCAGTGCTTATCGTTCATCCTCCCCAAGTCGTCATTCCGAACAAGGTTCGTTCAACCCATGCAAGCGTCCAATTCCCGTTCCCTTCGTCGCTGGCTCGTCGGCCTGCTGATCCTGCTGCTGGTGGCTGCACTGGCCTGGTGGCTGTGGCCCGCAGCGACGCCTGCGCATAAAGAAGCCAGTGGCGGGCGCGGTGGCAAGGGCATGGGCATGATCGGCGGCCGCCCAGGTTTTGGCGGCTCCAGCGACCCAGTGCCGGTACGCGTCGTGCCGGTGCGGACAGGCGACTTCCCCCTCTACTACAAAGCCTTGGGCACGGTTACCGCGACCAACACGGTCAATGTGCGCAGCCGCGTGGCTGGCGAACTGGTGAAAATCCACTTCAAGGAAGGCCAGCGCGTCAAGGCTGGCGACCTGCTGGCCGAAATCGACCCGCGCCCTTATCGCATCGCCCTGCAGCAGGCCGAAGGCACCTTGGCGCAGAACCAGGCACAGTTGAAGAACGCTCAGGTCGACCTGGCCCGTTACAAAGGCCTGTATGCCGAAGACAGCATCGCCAAGCAAACCCTGGACACCGCCGAAGCCCAGGTTGCGCAGTTCCAGGGGCTGGTCAAGACCAATCAGGCACAGGTCAACGACGCCCGCCTGAACCTCGATTTCACCCAGATCCGTGCGCCCATCAGTGGCCGTGTGGGCCTGCGCCAGCTCGATCTGGGCAACCTGGTAGCCGCCAACGACACCACCGCGCTGGTGGTGATCACCCAGACCGAGCCGATCAACGTCGCCTTCACCCTGCCTGAAACTGAACTGAGCACCGTACTGGAGCGCTACCGCAGTGGCGCCAGCCTGCCGGTCGAGGCCTGGGACCGCAGTGACAGCAAACTGCAGTCCACCGGTGTGCTGGGCAGCATCGACAACCAGATTGACACCACCACCGGCACCCTGAAGTTCAAGGGCCGCTTCGAGAACAAGGATCTGGCCCTGTTCCCCAACCAGTTCGTCAATGTGCGCTTGCTGGCCGACACCCTCAAGCAGGTGGTCATGGCCCCGGCCGCGGCCATCCAGTTCGGCAACGATGGCACCTTTGCCTATGTGGTCAACGAGCAGAGCACCGTCAATGTTCGCAAACTGAAGGTGGGCGCCAGCGATGGCGAGAACAGCGTCATTCTCGACGGCTTGAAGGCTGGCGACCGCCTGGTGCTGGAAGGCACCGACCGCCTGCGCGAAGGCACCAAGGTGGAAGTGGTCGAAGACAGCTCGCAAGTGCCGACCAGCCCGGGCCAGCACCTGCAAGGGCAGGAAGCCAAGGGCGCGGCGCAAACAGGTGAAGCACAACCTGGCAACGCAGCAGGCAAGGCGGGCGCATGAACCTCTCGCGCCTGTTCATCCTGCGCCCGGTCGCCACCACGCTGAGCATGCTGGCCATCGTGCTGGCTGGCCTGATCGCCTACAAGTTGCTGCCGGTTTCCGCCTTGCCGCAGGTGGACTACCCGACCATTCGCGTCATGACCCTGTACCCCGGCGCCAGCCCGCAGGTGATGACCAGCGCTGTCACCGCGCCACTGGAGCGCCAGTTCGGCCAGATGCCGGGCCTGGAACAGATGGCCTCGACCAGTTCTGGCGGCGCGTCGGTGCTGACCTTGCGCTTCAACCTCGACATGAACATGGACGTTGCCGAGCAATAGGTGCAGGCCGCGATCAACGCCGCCAGCAACTTGTTGCCCAGTGACCTGCCGGCACCGCCGGTGTACAACAAGGTCAACCCGGCCGACACCCCGGTGCTGACCCTGGCCATCTCCAGCAAGACCATGCCGCTGCCCAAGCTCAACGACCTGGTCGATACCCGCGTGGCGCAAAAGCTGGCGCAAATCAGCGGCGTGGGCATGGTCAGTATTGCCGGTGGCCAGCGCCAGGCGGTACGCATCAAGGTCAACGTCGACGCCCTGGCGGCCAATGGCTTGAATCTGGATGACGTGCGCACGCTGATAGGTGCCTCCAACGTCAACCAGCCCAAAGGCAACTTCGACGGCCCGACCCGGGTGTCGATGCTCGATGCCAACGACCAGCTGCGTTCTCCCGAGGAATACGCCAACCTGATCCTGGCCTACAACAACGGTGCGCCGCTGCGCCTGAAAGATGTGGCCGAAATCGTCGACGGCGCCGAGAACGAGCGGCTGGCCGCCTGGGCGAACGAGAACCATGCTGTGCTGCTGAACATCCAGCGTCAGCCGGGCGCCAACGTGATCGAAGTGGTCGACCGCATCAAGGGCCTGCTGCCTTCTATTACCGACAACCTGCCGGCTGGCCTCGATGTATCGGTGCTGACCGACCGCACCCAGACCATTCGCGCCGCAGTCAAGGACGTGCAGCACGAACTGCTGATCGCCATCGTTCTGGTGGTGATGGTCACCTTCGTTTTCTTGCGCCGCTTCAGCGCCACCCTCATTCCGTCGATTGCCGTGCCACTGTCGCTGATCGGGACGTTCGGGGTCATGTACCTGGCCGGGTTCTCGGTCAACAACCTGACACTCATGGCCCTGACCATCGCCACCGGCTTTGTGGTCGATGATGCCATCGTCATGCTGGAGAACATCTCCCGGCATATCGAAGAGGGCGAGACGCCCATGCAGGCGGCGCTCAAGGGCGCCCGACAGATTGGCTTCACCCTGATTTCGCTGACCTTCTCGCTGATTGCGGTCCTGATCCCGTTGCTGTTCATGGCGGACGTGGTCGGTCGCCTGTTCCGCGAGTTCGCCATCACGCTGGCAGTGGCCATTCTGATTTCCCTGGTGGTGTCCCTGACCCTGACGCCGATGATGTGCGCGCGTCTGCTCAAGCGCGAGCCCAAGGAAGAAGAACAAGGCCGCTTCTACCGCGCCAGTGGCGCCTGGATCGACTGGCTGATCAAGCACTACGGCAGTGCCCTGCAGTGGGTGCTCAAGCATCAGCCGCTGACCTTGCTGGTGGCGGTGGCCAGCCTGGTGCTCACGGTGTTCCTGTACATGGTCGTGCCCAAGGGCTTTTTCCCGGTGCAGGACACCGGGGTGATCCAGGGTATTTCCGAAGCGCCGCAGTCCACCTCGTTCGCCGCCATGAGCGAACGTCAGCAGGCCCTGAGCAAGGTCATCCTGCAAGACCCGGCCGTGCAAAGCCTGTCGTCCTACATTGGCGTAGACGGCGACAACGCCACGCTCAACAGTGGTCGCCTGCTGATCAACCTCAAGCCCCACGGCGAGCGCGATGTCAGCGCCAGCGAAGTGATCAGCCGCCTGCAGCCGCAGGTCGACCGGCTGGTGGGCATCCGCCTGTTCTTGCAGCCTGTGCAAGACCTCAGCATCGAGGACCGGGTCAGCCGGACCCAGTACCAGTTCAGCCTGTCGTCGCCGGACGCCGACCTGCTGGCGCAGTGGAGCGGCAAGCTGGTGCAGGCGCTGCAACAGCGTCCGGAACTGGCCGATGTGGCCAGCGACCTGCAGGACAAGGGCTTGCAGGTGTACCTGGTAATCGACCGTGACATGGCCAGCCGCCTGGGGATCAGCGTCTCGCAGATCACCAATGCCCTGTACGACGCCTTCGGCCAGCGGCAGATCTCGACCATCTACACCCAGGCCAGCCAGTACCGCGTGGTGTTGCAGTCCAGGGACGCCGCCACGATCGGCCCGCAGGCGCTGGAGTCGATCCACGTCAAGGCCACCGATGGCGGCCAGGTGCGCCTTTCGGCGCTGGCGCGGATCGAGCAGCGTCAAGCGCAGCTGGCTATTTCCCACATCGGCCAGTTCCCGGCAGTGACCTTGTCGTTCAACCTGGCCCACGGCGCGTCGCTGGGCGAAGCCGTGCAGGTGATCGAGCAGGTGCAGAAGGACATCGGCATGCCGCTGGGCGTGCAAACCCGCTTCCAGGGTGCGGCCGAGGCCTTCCAGGCGTCGCTGTCGAGCACCTTGCTGCTGATTCTGGCGGCGGTGGTGACCATGTACATCGTGCTGGGGGTGCTGTACGAGAGCTACATCCACCCGATCACCATCCTCTCGACCCTGCCGTCGGCGGCGGTCGGTGCCTTGCTGGCCTTGCTCATCAGCGGTAACGACCTGGGCATGATCGCCATCATCGGCATCATCCTGCTGATCGGTATCGTCAAGAAGAACGCGATCATGATGATCGACTTCGCCCTGGAGGCCGAGCGCAATCAGGGCATGAGCCCGCGCGATGCCATCTACCAGGCGGCGCTGCTGCGCTTCCGGCCGATCCTGATGACCACCCTGGCCGCGCTGTTTGGTGCGGTGCCGCTGATGCTTGCCACCGGTTCGGGCGCCGAGCTGCGCCAGCCACTGGGCCTGGTGATGGTCGGCGGGTTGCTGGTCAGCCAGGTGCTGACGCTGTTCACCACGCCGGTCATCTACCTGTACTTCGATCGCCTGGCCCGCCGCCTGCGCCCGGCCACTGACGTGAAGCAGGCCCAGGCATGAACCTGTCCGGGCCTTTCATTCGTCGCCCGGTGGCGACCATGCTGTTGAGCCTGGCGATCATGCTGCTGGGCGGAGTCAGCTTTGGCTTGCTGCCGGTGGCGCCTCTGCCGCAAATGGACTTCCCGGTGATCGTGGTGTCGGCGAATCTGTCCGGTGCCAGCCCCGAGGTCATGGCGTCCACCGTGGCCACACCGCTGGAACGCAAGCTGGGCAGCATTGCCGGCGTCACCACGCTCACCAGCAGCTCCAACCAGGGTTCGACACGGGTAGTCATCGGCTTCGAGTTGGGCCGTGACATCGATGGCGCAGCCCGTGAGGTGCAAGCGGCGATCAACGCTACCCGCAACCTGCTGCCCAGTGGCATGCGCAGCATGCCCACCTACAAGAAGATCAACCCGTCGCAGGCGCCGATCATGGTGCTGTCGCTGACTTCGGATGTGTTGCAGAAAGGCCAGCTGTATGACCTGGCCGACACCATCCTTTCACAGAGCCTGGCTCAGGTGTCGGGGGTAGGGGAGGTGCAGATCGGTGGCAGTTCGCTGCCGGCCGTGCGCATTGCCGTCGAGCCGCAACTGCTCAACCAGTACAACTTGTCGCTGGACGAAGTGCGCACCGCAGTATCCAACGCCAACCAGCGCCGGCCCATGGGCTTTGTCGAAGACGCCGAGCGCAACTGGCAGGTGCGGGCCAACGACCAGCTGGAAAGCGCCAAGGATTACGAGCCGGTGGTGATTCGCCAACAGAACGGCACCATTCTGCGCCTGTCTGACGTGGCGACCGTCACCGACGGCGTTGAAAACCGTTACAACAGCGGCTTCTTCAACGACCAGGCAGCGGTGCTGCTGGTGGTCAACCGCCAGACCGGCGCCAACATCATCGAAACGGTCGACCAGATCAAGGCGCAGCTACCGGCACTGCAGTCGTTGCTGCCAGCCAGCGTGCAACTGAACGTGGCCATGGACCGCTCGCCCGTTATCAAGGCCACCCTCAAGGAGGCCGAGCACACCTTGCTGATCGCCGTGGTGCTGGTGATCCTGGTGGTCTACCTGTTCCTCGGCAGCCTGCGCGCCTCGCTGATCCCCAGCCTGGCGGTGCCGGTATCGCTGGTGGGTACGTTCGCGGTCATGTACGTGTGCGGTTTCTCGCTCAACAACCTGTCGCTGATGGCGCTGATCCTTGCCACCGGGCTGGTGGTGGACGATGCCATCGTGGTGCTGGAAAACATCTCCAGGCACATCGAGAACGGCCAGCCGCCGATGAAGGCGGCCTTCCTGGGCGCCAAGGAAGTGGGCTTCACCTTGCTGTCGATGAACGTGTCGCTGGTGGCGGTGTTCGTCTCCATCCTGTTCATGGGTGGCATCGTGCGCAACCTGTTCCAGGAGTTCTCCATCACCCTGGCGGCGGCGATCATCGTCTCGCTGGTGGTGTCGCTCACCCTTACACCGATGCTCTGCGCCCGCTGGCTCACGCCGCAACAGGCCGAACAGACACGCCTGCAGCGCTGGAGCGACAAGCTGCATCAGCGCATGGTTGCTGCCTATGACCGCAGCCTGGGCTGGGCCCTGCGCCACAAGCGGCTGACCCTGCTCAGTCTGCTGGCCACCATTGGCATCAACATCGCCCTGTACGTGGTGGTGCCCAAGACGCTGATGCCCCAGCAGGATACCGGCCAGTTGATGGGCTTCATCCGGGGTGACGACGGCCTGTCGTTCACGGTGATGCAGCCGAAGATGGAAATCTACCGCCGCGCCTTGCTGGCGGACCCGGCAGTCCAGAGCGTCGCCGGTTTCATCGGTGGCAACAGTGGTACCAACAACGCCTTTGTGCTGGTGCGCCTGAAACCGATCAGCGAGCGCAAGATCGATGCGCAGAAGGTGATCGAGCGCCTGCGCAAGGAACTGCCCAAAGTGCCCGGCGGGCGCCTGTTCCTGATGGCTGACCAGGACCTGCAACTGGGTGGCGGTGGGCGTGACCAGACCTCTTCTCAGTACCTGTATACCCTGCAAAGCGGCGACCTGGCGGCGTTGCGCGAATGGTTTCCCAAGGTGGTCGCGGCCCTGCGTGCACTGCCTGAGCTGACCGCCATCGACGCCCGCGATGGTGCCGGTACCCAACAGGTGACGCTGGTGGTCGACCGTGACCAGGCCAAGCGCCTGGGCATCGACATGGACATGGTCACCGCAGTACTGAACAACGCCTACAGCCAGCGGCAGATCTCCACCATCTACGACAGCCTCAACCAGTACCAGGTGGTGCTGGAGATCAACCCGAAATACGCCTGGGACCCGAGCACACTGGAGCAAGTGCAGGTGATCACCGCCGACGGCGCCCGGGTGCCGCTGTCGACCATTGCCCACTACGAGAACAGCCTGGCCAACGACCGGGTCAGCCACGAAGGCCAGTTCGCCTCGGAGGACATCGCCTTCGACGTCGCTGAGGGCTACAGCCCCGACCAGGCCATGGCGGCACTGGAGCGCGCGGTGGCCAAGCTGGGCCTGCCCGAGGAGGTGATTGCCAAGCTCGGCGGCACTGCCGATGCCTTTGCCCAGACCCAGCAGGGCCAGCCATTCATGATCCTTGGCGCACTGCTGCTGGTGTACCTGGTGCTGGGCATTCTGTATGAAAGCTACATTCACCCGCTGACCATTCTCTCGACACTGCCTTCGGCGGGCGTCGGGGCCTTGCTGGCGCTGTACGTCACCGGTGGCGAGTTCAGCCTGATCTCGTTGCTGGGGCTGTTCCTGTTGATCGGGGTGGTGAAAAAGAATGCCATCCTGATGATCGACCTGGCCTTGCAGTTGGAACGCCATCAGGGTTTTTCGCCGGAAGAGTCGATTCGCCGGGCCTGCCTGCTGCGCCTGCGGCCGATCCTGATGACCACCCTGGCAGCGATCCTTGGCGCATTGCCGTTGCTGCTGAGCCAGGCTGAAGGCGCAGAAATGCGTCAGCCGCTGGGCCTGACCATCATCGGTGGCCTGGTGTTCAGCCAGATCCTCACCCTTTATACGACGCCGGTGGTTTACCTGTACCTGGACCGCCTGCGCCACCGTTTCAACCGTTGGCGCGGCGTGCGCACCGACGCCGCCCTGGAAACCCCGCTATGACTTTTGCCCAGACCCCACTTCACCGTGCCCTGCAGGCACTGACCCGTGGCCGTGGCTCGCGCCTGCTTGGTGCCGGGTTGTGCGTGGCCTTGCTCAGTGCCTGTACCCTGAGCCCGGACTACCACCGCCCCGAGCTGAACAGCACGGCGGCGCAGTTCAAGCACGCCGAAGGCTGGACCCAGGCCTCGCCGTCCGACGCCATCGCCCGCGGCGCCTGGTGGGAAATCTACGGCGATGCCGGGCTCAATGCGCTGGTCGAAGAGCTCAACCGCAGCAACCAGACCGTGGCGCAATCAGAAGCCCAGTACCGCCAGGCCCAGGCGCTGGTGCGCAGCAGCCGTGCGGCGCTGTTCCCCAGCCTGGACCTGAGCACCAGCAAGAACCGCTCGGCGCAGGGCACCGGCAGCTCCAGTTCCAGCCTGTCCAATAACAGCAGCGGCATTCGCAACACCTACAACGCGCAGTTGGGCGTGAGCTGGGAGATCGACCTGTGGGGCAAGCTGCGCGAAACCCTGAATGCCAACGAGGCCAGCGCCGAAGCGAGTTTCGCCGACCTTGCGTCGATCCGCTTGAGCCAACAGTCGGAGCTGGTGCAGAACTACCTGCAATTGCGGGTGATCGATGAGCAGAAGCGCTTGCTGGAAGCCACCGTGGCGGCTTATGAGCGCTCGCTGCGAATGAACGAAAACCAGTACCGCGCTGGTGTCGCCGGCCCGGATGCCGTGGCCCAGGCCCGCACCCAGCTCAAAAGCACCCAGGCTGACCTGATCGACCTGATCTGGCAGCGTGCGCAGTTCGAAAACGCCATCGCTGTGCTGCTGGGCAAGACGCCTGCCGACTTCGCCCTGGCCGACAGCAAGGCGATTCCCGCGTTGCCGCAAATACCGGTTTCGCTGCCTTCGCAGCTGCTGGAGCGGCGCCCGGACATCGCTGCAGCCGAACGCAACGTGATGGCGGCCAACGCCAACATCGGGGTGTCGCGGGCAGCCTACTTCCCGGACCTCAGCCTGAGCATGAGTGGCGGTTATTCCAGCAGCAGCTTCAGCAACTGGATCGAGCTGCCCAACCGCTACTGGTCGGTAGGCCCGCAGCTGGCGCTGACCCTGTTCGACGCCGGCAAACGCAGCGCCGAGGTCGACCGCACGGTGGCCGTGTATGACCAGACGGTGGCGCAGTACCGCCAGACCGTGCTGGACGGCTTCAAGGAGGTGGAAAACCTGCTGGTTCAACTAAAAGTGTATGGCGATGAAGCCGTGGTGCGCCAAGAGGCGCTTGATGCCGCCCGCGAGTCGTTGCGCCTGACCGAGAACCAGTACCGCGCCGGGCTGATCGGCTATCTGGATGTGGTCAACGTGCAAACCACGGCGTTGAGCAACGAGCGCAGCGTGCTGAACCTGCTGCAAGGGCGCCTGGTGGCCAGTGTGCAACTGGTGGCTGCGTTGGGCGGCGGCTGGGATGCAGAGCAGGCGTTTGCCGAGCAGAATTGACCAAACCCAGAGGGGGTAGGCTGCGGTTATTGGATCCATTCCCATTCGCAAAAACCCCGTGCGTTTCGCTTAAGCTTGAGTACAATCGTCAGCTTTTGTCGGGCCCCTGTCCCGGCGCTGGAACTCTCAATGCTGACCGGTAGCTACTCCTCTTCGCTGGTGTTGATTTCGCTGTGCGTGGCGATCCTGGCATCCTATACCGCCCTTGACCTGACCGGCCGCATCGCCACGGCCAAGGGCCGCGCTGCCTGCCTGTGGATGGGCGGCGGTGCGTTGGCCATGGGCATCGGCGTGTGGTCGATGCATTTCATTGGCATGCTTGCCTTCCGCTTGCCCATCGACTTGGGGTACGACCTGGCCCTGACCGCGTTCTCGCTGCTGATCGCTGTGCTGTCCTCGGGCTTTGCCTTGTGGCTGGTCAGCCAGCCGAGCCTGCCAGCGCTGCAGTTGGGGTTCGGCGCGCTGATCATGGGCGCCGGTATCGCTTGCATGCACTACACCGGCATGGCTGCCCTGCGCATGCTGCCGGGCATCGATTACGACCCGACGTTGTTCGGTGCTTCGCTGCTGATTGCCGTAGGTGCCTCGGCGACGGCATTGTGGATCGCCTTCCGCCTGCGCACACACACACCCTATGTACGGCAGATCCGCGGCCTGGCGGCGGTGGTCATGGGCGTTGCCATCGTTGGCATGCATTACACCGGCATGGCCGCGGCGAACTTCCCCGAGGGCAGCTTTTGCGGCGCGCTGGGGGGCGGATTGCAGGGTGACAGCCTGGTTTACCTGGTGCTGATCACCACGCTGGCAGTACTGGCAGTGGCTTTGCTGACTTCGGTGCTGGACGCGCGTCTCGAGGCACGTACTGCCGAGTTGGCCCGTTCGCTGACCTTGGCCAACCAGGAACTGACCCAACTGGCCCTGCACGACACCCTCACCGATCTGCCCAACCGTACCCTGCTGGCGGACCGCATCGAACAGGCCATCGCCAAAGTGGCGGAGCAGGGTGGTTGTTTTGCCCTGATGTTCATTGATCTGGACGGCTTCAAACCAGTCAACGATGCCTTTGGCCATCATATTGGTGACCTTCTGCTCAAGGCAGTGGCGGCCCGCCTGCGCGGCCACCTGCACAGCCAGGACACGCTGGCACGGATTGGCGGCGACGAATTCGTGCTGCTGGTGGAACTGCAGGAGCCAAACGATGCCATGGACGTGGCGGTCAAGCAGGTCAACCTGGTGTCCCGGCCTTTCCGCGTCGCCGAGCACGACCTGCAACTGTCGGCCAGCCTGGGCATCGTCCTGTATCCGGGCAACGGCCAGGACCAGCATGAGCTGCTGCGTAATGCCGACGCTGCCATGTACCATGCCAAGAGCGCCGGAAAGAACGGTTACAGCTTCTTCGATGTGTCGATGAACAGCAACGCGCGCCAGCAGTTGCAGCTGTTGCAGGACTTGCGCGTGGCGCTGGAGCAGCGCCAGTTCCGCTTGCATTATCAGCCCAAGTTCGACGCCCAGGCCTGCCAGCCGATCGGTGCCGAAGCGTTGCTGCGCTGGGAGCACCCGCAGCAGGGCCTGCTGCTGCCTGACCGCTTCATCGGCCTGGCGGAAAAGACCGGCCTGATCATCCCCATTGGTGAGTGGGTACTTACTGAGGCTTGCCGTCAGATGCGTCAGTGGCTGGACCAGGGGCATCATGGCTGGCGCATGGCGGTGAACCTGTCGGCCATCCAGTTCTGCCATGCCGGTCTGGTCGACAGCGTGGCCCGCGCCCTGCAGCAGAACGGCTTGCCAGCCAACTGCCTGACACTGGAAATTACCGAAACCACCGCCATGCACGATGCCGACGCCAGCCTGACCGTGCTGCAGCGCCTGTCCGACATGGGCGTGGACTTGTCCATCGATGACTTTGGTACGGGCTATTCCAGCCTGATGTACCTCAAGCGCCTGCCAGCCAACGAGCTGAAAATCGACCGCGGCTTCGTACGTGATCTGGAGCAGGACAGTGACGATGCAGCGATTGTTTCGGCAATTGTCGCACTGGGCCAGGCGTTAGGCCTGCGTATCGTTGCCGAGGGGGTTGAAACCGACAAGCAGCAGGACTTCCTGACCCGTCTGGGGTGTGATTCGTTGCAGGGCTACCTGCTGGGCCAGCCCGTGCCGGCCGAGCAGTTCATGGACAAGTTGCAGGCCATGGCCCCGGAATTCACCGCTGCGGGCTAGACTGCATCGCGCAGGGTAAAGGTGGGTATGAAGGCATCCATTTCCGCCTCGACGGCTTCGATGATGCGCTCTACATCGGCGGCGGCCATGATTGCCGCACAGGGGATGCCGGCAATCGCCAGCAGGGTTTCACCGCTGGCGCGGTCGAACAGCCGCGCGACCATGCTGCGTGGCGCATCCATGCTGGCCTCAAAGCCCAGCGGATGGAAATGCCAGCGCATCACCTGGCAGGCGTTGGGGAACGTCATCTTGTTCATGCCAGCCTCCTTGTCCGTACCTGGACGTGGTGAACGGGGGGCCACTTCGATGCGGCCGCCGGGAAAGTAAAGATAGCACCTGCCACGCGCGATTCTCGGCTGCGAATACGACAAATGTGCCAATGCATGACAGCGGTCACATCCTTGTCATGGGCGCAGTGTGTCAGTTGGCCGCAGGGCAAACGTTTTCCCGGTCGGATAGTGTCAGCTACCCGTTGAGTTCCATGGGTCTCGCTGACGTTCGACACGCAGGTATTTCAGACGAGCGGTTCGCTTAACCCAGCAATCCTGCGGCGATGTTGATAGTGAATCCCAGAATCGCTGTATTGAATAAGAAGCCCACCAGCGAATGCCCCAGTACCACCCGTCGCAACCCACGCCCGGCGACGCCCACGTCCGAGGTTTGCACCGCCACGCTGATGGTGAACGAGAAGTAGTGGAAGTCCCAGTAATCCGGGTTGCGCTCGCCATCAGCGAAGCGCAGCGGCGGTTCGTGGGTTTGCCCGGTGTAGAACAGGCGGGCGTAATGCAGGCTGAATATGCAGCCGATCAGCAGCCAGGAACCGACCACGGTCAGGCCGGTGTACAGGTAGTGCAGGGCGAGGGCCGTGCCTTGCAGGCCGCGGCTGGAGACCAGTTGCAGGGCGACCGCGGCAAGGCTGGCGATGGCGGCGATGCACACGGTCAGCAGGACCAGGCCTGCGTTCTCGTCTTCGACGCCGGCGACCTTGCGGACCTTTTCCGGGCTGGCTGTCCAGCTCAGGTAGAGCACCAACAGCAGGTACAGCCACACCCCCAGGTTCCAGCCAGCGAGGATATGCTGCACGGTATCACCGGCGGGGATCAGCCAGGCGCCAGCGAGGCCGACTACAGCGGCGATGCTCAGGCGGGGGTGTGTGCGGGTCAGGCGATGGAAAGCCATGGGGCCTCATTCACAATGGGTATGGCTTGTACTCTAGACCGTCATAGGGTTGGGCGGGATGCGCAATACCCTGCAGGGGCTGGGGTTTCTTTGAGTCCCCCATCGCACGGCATTGCAACTCTCAGTACACTGCACGTTCCAACACCAACATCCGTTGAACTCGAGGTTTTTGCATGACGCTCAGTCCTTTGGCAGGCAAGCCGGCTCCGGCCAGCGTGCTGGTCGATATTCCCCGGCTGCTTACCGCCTATTACACGGGCCGCCCAGACGCTGCCGTGGCGGCCCAGCGCGTGGCCTTCGGCACCTCGGGGCACCGGGGCAGTTCGCTTGAGTTGAGTTTCAACGAGTATCACGTCCTGGCCATTAGCCAGGCGATCTGCCTGTACCGCCAGGAAAAAGGCATCGATGGCCCGCTGTTCATCGGCGCCGATACCCACGCCCTTTCAGCGCCGGCGACCGCCAGCGCTCTGGAGGTGCTGGCCGCCAATGGCGTGCAGGTGATGCTGTCCAAGGATGACGAATACACGCCTACGCCGGCGGTTTCCCACGCCATCCTCTGCCACAACCGTGGCCGCACGCAGGGCCTGGCTGACGGTATCGTCATCACCCCGTCGCACAACCCGCCGCAAAGCGGTGGCTTCAAGTACAACCCGCCCAACGGCGGCCCGGCCGACAGCGACGTGACCAAGTGGATCGAGGGCAAGGCCAACGAGCTGCTGGCGGCTAACCTGGCGGGCGTCAAGCGCATGGACCATGCCCAGGCGCTGCAGGCGCCGACCACCCACCGCCACGACTACGTCAGCAACTATGTGGCCGACCTGAAAAACGTCATCGATTTCGATGTCATCCGTGGCGCTGGGTTGCGCCTGGGCGTCGACCCGCTGGGCGGGGCAGGGGTACGCTACTGGTCGGCCATTGCCAAGCACTACCAGCTGGACCTGGAAGTGGTGAACACCGAGGTCGACCCGACCTTCCGCTTCATGACCGTCGACTGGGACGGCCAGATCCGCATGGACCCTTCCTCACCGTATGCGATGCAGGGCCTGATAGGCCTGCGCGAGCGCTTTGACGTGGCCTTCGCCTGCGACCCGGACCACGACCGCCACGGCATCGTCACCCCTGACGGCCTGCTGCAACCCAACAACTACCTTGCCGTGGCCATCGACTACCTGTTCCGCCACCGCCCGCAATGGCGCACTGACGCCGCCGTGGGCAAGACCGTGGTCTCCAGCGGCCTGATCGACCGCGTTACCCAACGACTGGGCCGCGATCTGTATGAGGTGCCGGTAGGCTTCAAGTTCTTCGCCCAGGGCCTGTTCGACGGTTCGCTCGGTTTTGGTGGCGAAGAAAGTGCAGGGGCTTCGTTCCTGCGTCGCGATGGCTCGGTGTGGGCCACCGACAAGGACGGCTTGATACCGGCCTTGCTGGCCGCCGAAATGACCGCCCGTACCGGGCGTAACCCGAGCCAGGCTTATGCCGACCTGACCGACGCGTTGGGCAAGCCGTTCGCCACCCGTGTCGAGGCCAAGGCCGATGCGCGGCAGAAGGCGTTGCTGAGCAAGTTGGCGCCGGAGCAGGTGAAGTCGACCGAACTGGCCGGTGAGCCGATCGTGCAGATCCTCAGCCACGCTCCAGGCAATGGCCAGGCGATTGGCGGGCTTAAGGTGATGACTGCCAATGGCTGGTTCGCCGCGCGCCCGTCGGGTACTGAAGACATCTACAAGATCTACGCCGAAAGCTTCATCGACGAGGCGCATTTGCAGCGTCTGGTGCAGGAAGCACAAGTGCTGGTCGATGAAGCCATTGCCTGACCGGTAACAAACCGCTTGGTTCTGTGGCGTGATGTAAATTAGAATTAATCTTATTTACTCCGCCGCAGGACCCTCCTCATGATCGACGCCGCGCCGCCACCGGAGCCTGGCCTGCCTGCCCTGTACCGGGAGCATCGCGGCTGGCTTGAAACCTGGCTGCGCCGGCGTATGGGCAATGCCTGGGATGCCGCCGACCTCAGTCAGGATACCTTTCTGCGCATTCTGGCCAGCGCCCAGCCGCTGGCAGACATACGCGAACCGCGTGCCTACCTGCTGACCGTGGGCAAGCGTTTGCTCAGCAACTTCCACCAGCGACGTAGCTTGGAGCAGGCCTACCTTGATGCCTTGGCGCAGTTGCCCGAGCAACACGTGCCGTCGCCAGAACAGCGCTGGGTACTGCTCGAAACCCTGCAAGCACTGGATGAGTTGCTCGACGGCCTCAAGCCGCCGATCCGCAAGGCCTTTCTCTGGAGCCAGCTGGAAGGCTTGGGCTACGCCGAGATTGGCCAGCGCCTGGGCGTCTGCCAGCGCTCGGTGAAACGCTACATGGCGCAGGCTTACGAACATTGCCTGTTGGCCGAGTTGCAATGAGCCCCCACCCCCCAGAAACCCGCGAGGCGCTGCGTGCTGCAGCCCGTTGGCTGGCATTACTGGATTCTGGCGACGCAAGCGAATCTGACCTGCAGCGTCTGGCGCAATGGCGCGCCAGCAGTCACCTGCACGAAGACGCCTGGCAAAAGGCATCGCTGTTGCGAGCGCGGTTTGCCGGGTTGCCCGGCGCATTGGCGATGGCCGCCCTGGATCGCCCGGATGCCGGTCGTCGGGCACTGCTCAAACAAGCCCTGGGTGTGTCGGCGTTGTTGCCGGTGGCCTGGCTGGTGAGCCGTGAGCTGCCGCTGGATGCCTGGACCGCCGACATGCGCACCGCAGTAGGGGAGCGCAGGCAGGCACTGCTGAGCGACGGCACCTTGTTGCAGTTGAACACCGACAGTGCGGTCGATATCGAGCTGGGTGCAGGCCGCGTGGCACTGCTGCGCGGTGAAGTGGCCGTCAGCGTGCCCGCTAACCTGAGCCTCACCTTGCAGGTGCCTTACGGCCGGGTGGTGCTCAGTGAGGGCGAGGCGTGCCTGCGCCTGCTTGATGAGGGCTGCCGGGTGTCGGCGATCGAGGGTTCAGTCAGCCTGCAGCCGTTGCGTGGTCCAGCCGTGATGCTGCAGGCCGGCCAACAGGCCAGTTTGCAGGCGGCCGGCGTTGGCCCTGTCAAAGCGTTCGACGCATGGCAACTGGGCTGGCGCGAAGGCACGCTAAGGCTGGACGACCGTCCGTTGGGCGAGTTGCTGCGCGAACTGCGCAGGTATCGCCCTGGCGTACTGCGCTGGGCACCAGAACTGGAGCGCTTGCGTGTGACCGGCACGTTCCGCCTTGACGACACCGACCGGGTGTTGGCCCTGCTCGCCGCCAGCCTG
Source organism: Pseudomonas sp. 2,4-D (assembly GCF_030418155.1). NCBI lineage: Bacteria > Pseudomonadati > Pseudomonadota > Gammaproteobacteria > Pseudomonadales > Pseudomonadaceae > Pseudomonas > Pseudomonas sp. 2,4-D. The sequence continues at coordinate 37,211 of NZ_JAUHUI010000022.1, read as the reverse complement.
CCGTTGCAAGTGCAGACCCGCACGCGTTATTGGGTGAGCCTGACCGCGCGAGAAAATCGAGCATGAGGCTGTCCCCTTTTTTTCACTCGCCGGTCATTACCGGTAGGAGAAAATAAAAGGGGAGCCTTGTTCAATGCCTGCAGTAAAATCCTGCCGCCTGCGCCCACTGGCGCGCGCAGCACATCCATTGTTCGCGATGAGCCTGCTGTTGTGTGTACCCGCCTGGGCCGATGAGCCGGCCCGGCGTACGTTCCAGGTGGCGCCAGCCAGCCTGGGTGCCGCCTTGACCCATTTCGCCGACCAGGCCGGTGTCAGCCTTTCGCTGGACCCGGCATTGGTAGAGGGCCGGCAAAGTAACGGCTTGTCCGGTCGTTACAGTGTCGATGAAGGCTTCAATCAGTTGCTGCGCAGTAGCGGCCTGCAGGCGCTGCCGGTGGGTGAGGGGGCCTTCACCCTGATGCCAGCCCCCCAGGCCAGTGGCGCTCTGGAAATTGCCCCCACCAGCATCGTCGGCGGCCTGGCCGCAGGCAACCAAACGCAGCCGTATGCCGGTGGCCAAGTGGCACGCCAAGGGGCACAAGGCTTGCTCGGTTCGCGCGACTTCATGGAAACCCCGTTCAGCATCACAAGCTACACCAGCGACCTGGTCAAGAACCAACAGGCGCGCACCTTGGGCGAGCTGATTGCCAGTGACCCTTCGGTGCGTGCTACCAACCCGGCGGGCGGGCGTTTCGAGCAGTTCACCATTCGCGGCTTCAGCCTGTTCAACAGTGATGTGGCCTACAATGGCCTCTATGGCATCTTGCCGACGTATTCGATCGACATGGAAATGGCCGACCGGGTCGACATCATCAAAGGCCCCAGCCAGTTGATCAACGGCATATCGCCGCGTGGCAGCGTGGGCGGCGGTATCAATGTGCAGCCAAAGCGAGCCGCTGACAAGCCGATCACCGAATTCACCGGCAGCTACGCCTCGGCCGGCCAGGCTGGCGGCGCAGTGGACATCGGCCGTCGCTTTGGTGAAGGCCAGCAGTTCGGCGTGCGCTTCAATGGCGTGAAGCAGGCCGGCGATACCGAATGGGACCACCAGCGCGTCGACCGCGAAATGGCGGTGCTGGGCCTGGATTTTCGAGGCGAGCGCCTGCGTCTCTCGGCGGACCTGGGCCACACCGAACGCGACACCGACGCCCCGCAGGAGCGTGTGCTGGTCGGTGCCAATGCCAAGGTGCCCAATGCCAATGACGTACGCCACAACTACGCCCAGGCCTGGAGCAAGGCGCGTACCAACGACACCTTCGGTGCGCTGAACGCCGAGTACGATATCAGCGAATCGCTGCTGGCCTATGGTGCGGTCGGTGCGCGCAAGAGCAACCATGACTTCCTGCGTCATAACGTGTCGATCACCAACGATGCCGGCGACTTCACCGTGCAGCCGCGTGACTTTACCCGGGACGAATCGGTGCGCACCGCCATGGCCGGTTTACGTCACTGGTTCCATACCGGCCCGGTGAGCCACGAGCTGAACCTGGCCGCCAGCTATTACTACATGGACTTCACCAACGGCGGTGCGCGCTATGCCGCGTCGCCGAGCAACCTCTACAACCCGGTAGCCGCACCGGCACCCGGTACGCCAACCCGCCTCGACCCCGAGGTCTACACGGAAAACCGCTTCTCTGGCGTGGCCCTGGCCGACACCCTTGGCTTTTTCGACGACCGCCTGCTGTTGACCCTTGGGGCGCGCTGGCAGCGGGTGCAGGTGGATGACTGGAGCGACGGCGTCAAAGGCGATACGGGCTATGACGAAGAAAAGGTCTCGCCTTCTGGGGGCGTATTGCTCAAGGTCACCGACCAGCTCTCGTTGTACGCCAACTACATGGAGGGCCTGAGCCAAGGCAAGATAGCCCCATCGACCTCGATCAACGAAGACCAGATCTTCCCGCCGTTCACCAGCCGCCAGATCGAGGTGGGGGCCAAGTACGACCTCGGCCAGGTGGCCTTTACTGCCAGCGCCTTCCGCATTCGCCAGCCGGCCTACGAGACCAACCCCGCCTCGCGGGTGTTCGGCCCCAATGGCAAGCGTGACAACCGCGGCATCGAGCTGAGTGTGTTCGGTGAGCCGGTGCAGGGCGTGCGGGTGTTGGGTGGGGTGATGTTTATCGACAGCGAACTGACCGACACTGTCGGCGGTGCATACGATGGCAACCGTGCGCCGGCCACGCCCGAATACAACGTCAATCTGGGGGCTGAATGGGACGTGCCAGGGGTGAACGGCCTGACCTTCACAGCGCGCGGCATTCACTCAAGTTCGCAGTACCTGGACCAGAACAACAGCAAGCGCATCGACGGCTGGGAGCGTTATGACCTGGGCGCACGTTACGCCTTCAAGGTGGACGCCACCGAGGTTACCGTACGGGCCAGTGTCGAGAATGTGCTCGATGATCGCTACTGGAGCTCGGCGGGGGCGTCGGATGACAGTGAGCCGGGGTTGACCCTGTCTACGCCGCGGACCTATCTGCTCTCGGCCACAGTCGGCTTTTAAACCGAACCCTTGTATACCTACCCAGCGGGAGCGGGTGCGACCGGGAATCAGGCGACTCGGTGGGGCGGTTGCGTAGATGATCAGCCCGGCGCAAGCGCCCGCCCCAGCTTCTGCGCCTGGCCCTGCAACACCCGCATCAACTGCAGCGCCGCATGCGAGGGCGGCTCGAAGTGCGAATAGACGAAGCTGATATCGAAGTGAATGTCATCGGCCAACGGCACCACCGCCAGCCCGCTGTCCTGTGCAACGAACTCGTCGATCACGCTGATGCCCATGCCTTGCTTGACCAACGCCACAGCCTCGTTGGCATTGGTGAACGACAACGGTGAGTTCAGCTGCAGCCCGCGGCGCCCGATGTGTTCGGCCAACAGCTTGCCAAACGGCATGTCGGGCCGGAACAGCAGCAACGCATGGCCCTCCAGCTGCTGCAAGGTCAGCGCGGGCTGACCGGCCAAAAGGTGACCCGGCGGCATCACCACCACCATGCGTCCACGCATGAACGCTTGCGAATGCAGGTGGTCGTGCACCACCGGCAGGGCGGCGATCGACAGGTCGACCTTTTTCGACAAGATCTGATTGGGCATTTCGCCCATCAACGAGGTTTGCCACTCGATATTCAGTGACGGTGATTCACGCTTGAGCTGGGCCAGGGCCATCGGGATCACCACCGTGGACAACGATGCACTGCACGAGATGCGCAGCTTACGCTGGCCGCCAGCGCCCAGCGCCAAAGCGCATTCGTTGACCTGCAACGCTGCCTGGTACACCCGCTCGACCTCCCGAAACAGCACCTGCGCTTCGGCCGTCGGCACCAGGCGGTTGTTGACGCGCTCGAACAGCGGGTAGGCCAGGCGCGCTTCGATGTGCTGGATCAGCTTGCTCACCGCCGGCTGCGACACATACAGCAATTTGGCCGCCGCGCTGATCGAGCCCGTCAGCATCACCGCCCTGAACACTTCCATGTGCCGCAGCTTGAACACCATGGGGCTTGCGTCCGCGCCTTCGTTGCCAAGCAGCATGTGTATTACCTTCGGTTATGGTTTTCGCCATCTGGGTATGAGCGTCAAAGCCGGCCACACAGTATCGTGAACCCCGGCCTGACCGCCCTTGCGGCGCACAATAACAACATCTGCAGGCAAGCGCAGTGGCGCTTGACGGGAGTGCTGTGTGAACATATTTGATGAAGCGAAGATCGATTGCCATAACCATTTGTTTGACCCCGCCCGTTTCCCCTATCACCCCGATGCACCCTATGCGCCCTCCGGCCAGGAGGTCGCCACCCAGGCGCAGTTCACCCGGGTGATGGACGCTTACGGCGTGCAACATGCCTTGCTGGTGGGCCCCAACAGCGGCTACCACACCGACAACCGCTGCCTGCTGCATGCCTTGGCCAGCGGGCAGGGGCGGTTCAAGGGGGTGGCGGTGGTCAAGGCGGACATCAACCTCGATGCGCTGGCGGCGTTGCAGGCGCGAGGCGTGGTGGGTATCGCCTTCAACCCCGCGCTTTACGGGGTAGCCAGCCTCAAGGGCGTTGACGGGCTGTTCGGCAAGCTTGCCGAGCTTGGCATGTTCGCCCAGCTGCAGGTGTGTGACGACCAGTTGCTGGACCTGCACGGCCTGCTGCAAGGCTCGCAGGCTCGTCTGTTGATTGACCATTGCGGCCGCCCGGATGTCGCTGCCGGTGTGCAGCAAGCCGGCTTTCAGGCGTTGCTGCGGGTGGCCGACAGTGGCCGCGCCTGCGTGAAGCTGTCAGGCATGCAGAAGTTTGCCGCAGCGGATGCCTTGTTCGATCAGAGCAGTGCATACGTGCAGGCCCTGCTCGAAGCCTTTGGCGCCCAAGCCTGTGTGTGGGGTTCGGACTGGCCGTTCATTCGCCAGCCCGCGCGGGTGGACTACGGCCCGCTGCTGAAGCTGGCCGAGCGCCTGATGCCGGATGCCCGGCTGCGCCGCACAGTGATGTGGGACACCCCTCGCCGATTGTTCGGGTTTGCCTAACCGGTGGCCTGTGTGGCATCGGCCTGGCGATCGCCTTTACCACAGGTTTTGTGTTCGGCCTCGGCGGCGGGAGGGCGATCTATTGCATGGGCAGGACTTGGCATACCTGACAGCGTTGAAGCTGGCGCCAGGTAGCCAGCCGCGCGCGAATTGCGGGCGACGTGTCAGCGTGGAAGTGTCGCCCGTTGGCGTGCCCGCACCTCAGCGCTTGCAAGCTGCGGCACGGGCAACCCAGGCGTGGCTGGACGGCAGGTGACAGTCACCACCCGCCATTCAGGCCTACGGTCATTGCTGATCGGGTACCACGGCGATGACGTCGATCTCCATCAGCCACTCGGCCTGGGCCAACCCGGCCACCACCAACCCGGTGGAAATCGGGAACACGCCCTTGAGCCACTTGCCCACCTCTTTGTACACCGGCTCGCGGAAGCGCGGGTCGGTGATGTAGGTGGTGGTCTTGACGATGTGCGACAGGTCCGAGCCCGCTTCTTCAAGCAGTTGCTTGACGTTCTTCATCGCCTGTTCGGTTTGTGCGCGCGGGTCACCCAGGCCCACCAGCTTGCCTTCGAAGTCGGTACCGACCTGGCCGCGCACGTAGATGGTATTGCCCGCCCGCACGGCCTGGCACAAGTCGTTGTCCAGGGTCTGGTTGGGGTAGGTTTCCTTGGTGTTGAACATGCGGATGCGAGTATGGGTAGGCATCAGTGGGCTCCGAGGGTGCTGACATTGCTGATCTTGGCGGTTTGCTGCTCATCCGCTGCGCGTTGCTCGCGGTCGCGGTAGGCGGTGTAGGTACGTTGCGTGGCGATGTGGCCGGCGACGTGCTTGGCGTCGTGCCACACCCCCCAGATGAACGATGAACCACGGCGCGACAACCACGGCAGGCCGAGGAAGTACACGCCCGGTTCACGGGCCACACCACGCTGGTGCTGGGGCTTGCCGTTGGCATCGAAGGTGTCTACCTGCAGCCAGCTGAAGTCCACGCCGTAACCGGTGGCCCAGATGATGCTGCTGACGCCGGCCTTGGCCAGGTCCAGCTGCTGCAGCGGGTTACGCATGCACTCCGGGTCGGCCAGGCGCTGGCGGGCTTCGGGCTCTTCCGGCAGGTCCAGGCCGTTGCGTTCGATGTAGGCATCGGCCGCATCCAGCAGGGCCAGGTAGTTGTCGTCTCCGCGGTTGATGTTCTCGACCAGGTTGTCCTGGAAGCGCGCTACGCCGTTTTCGAACGACTGGGTCAGGCCGACCAGGGTCATGCCCTGGTGGGCGAGGGCGCGGAAGTCCACGGTGTGGCCACCACGGGCGCCGCTGACTGCGATGGTCACATGCTCGCGACCGGGCTTGGCAATTTCCGCGTCCCACTCGCCCAGCACGCCCAGCCACCAGCAGAAGTCGCGGTTGCGGTAGGCACGCGGCGGGCGGTCGTGGGCGCCGACCGACAGGTACACCTGGCGCCCGGCGCGCATCAATTCCTCGGCAATCTGCACACCGGAAGAACCGGCACCGACCACCAGCACCGCGCCTTCAGGCAACTGCTCTGGGTTGAAATAAGCGGCGGAATGAATCTGGTGCAGGTTGCTGTCTTTCGGCGCGATGGCCGGGATCACCGGTTTCTGGAACGGGCCGGTGGCAGCCACGACGCGATTGGCGCGAATCACGCCTTCACTGGTGTCGATGGTGAAGCCAGGGCGGTCGCTGTTACGCACCACGCGCTTGACTTCAATGCCGGTGCGCACGGGCAGGTTGTACTTGCGTACGTACTGCTCGAAGTAGTCGGCCACCTGGTCCTTGCCGGCGAATGCATCGGCGTCGAGGTTGAATTCCAGCCCCGGGAAGCGGTCGTGCCAGGCCGGGCCGTTGGCGACCAGCGAGTCCCAGCGGCCGGTACGCCAGGCCTGCGCGATGCGGTTGCGTTCCAGCACCAGATGCGGCACGCCAAGCTTGCTCAGGTGTTCGCTCATGGCCACGCCGGCCTGGCCGGCGCCGACGACGAGGGTGTCGATTTCGAGGTTGTTCAGTGTCATGTCCGAGCCCTTGTTCAGGCGGTTTTTGTCAGGTCGGTTTGGAGGACCGCCGTTGCCTGGAGCCAGACTAGGGATGCCGTCGAAATGGCGAAAATAGTATTTAGCTGGTGCTTGCCGATAAAACGGCGAAGGCCTTGAGTTCTCTGGCCTGTGGGCCGGGTTGGCCGGGTGGGTGACGTAGTTTTTCGAGCGGGTGCGGAGGGCGGGCCCTAGAGCATAGTTTTTTCCTGCCTACCCCCTCGGAAAAAGGTCGTTTCGCCCGCCCGAAGGTTCCACTCAGAATGCCGTGTATCGCACAGCACAACAGGAACCATGACATGACGTTCTCCATCATCGGTCGTTGCCAGGAAACCGGCCAGGTAGGTATCGCCATCAGCTCGTCGAGCATCGCCGTGGGTGCCCGTTGCCCCTGGGTGCGTGCCGGTGTGGGCGCGGTCTCGACCCAGAACATCACCCTTCCGGCGCTGGGCCCGCAGATTCTCGATGCCCTGGAGCATGGCCAGTTGCCGCCCGCCGCTGCGCTGGACAGGGTGCTGAGTGCCAATGGCTGGAGTGAGTACCGCCAGGTCACGGTGATCGACAGCCACGGCCAGGTAGCACTGTTCACCGGGCGGGAAGCACTGGGAACTCACCATGCAGTGGCCGGCGAACAATGCGCGGCGGCCGGCAACCTTTTGTCCTCGACCCAGGTGATCGAAGCCATGGTGCTGGCCTTTGAGCAGGCCGGCGGCCACCTGGCCGACCGCCTGCTGGCAGCCATGCACGCGGCAATGGCCGCAGGTGGCGAAGCCGGGCCCGTGCACTCGGCGGCGCTGAAGATTGCTGGCGAGCTGACCTGGCCGCTGGTGGACCTGCGCGTCGATTGGGCCGACAGTGATCCGATCGGCGTGCTCGATGGCCTGTGGCAAGCCTATCGCCCGCAGATGCAGGATTACGTCACCCGCGCCCTCAACCCGACCGCCGCGCCAAGCTATGGGGTGCCGGGCGATGAGTGAATTTGCCAGTCGCGCGCTGCTGGCCCGGCTGATCGGCTTTGCCACGGTGAGCCGCGACTCCAACCTGGCGCTGATCGGTTTTATCCGTGATTACCTGGCCGAGCTGGGGGTGGAGTGCGAGCTGTTCCATAACCCGGAGGGCACCAAGGCCAACCTGTTCGCCACTGTCGGTCCCAGGGATGTTGGCGGTGTGGTGCTGTCCGGGCATACCGATGTGGTGCCGGTGGATGGCCAGGCCTGGACGGTCGATCCGTTTGCCCTGAGTGAGCGTGACGGCCGCCTGTATGGCCGCGGCACGGCCGACATGAAAGGCTTTATCGCCTCGGTGCTGGCTGCTGTGCCCGCGTTTCTCGCGCAGCCGTTGCGCATGCCGGTACACCTGGCGTTTTCCTACGACGAAGAAGTCGGTTGCCTGGGTGTGCGCTCGATGCTGGCTGCCCTCGAAAAGCGCCCGTGTAAACCACGGCTGTGCCTGATCGGTGAACCCACCGAACTCAAACCGGTGCTGGGGCACAAGGGTAAGCTGGCAATGCGTTGCCAGGTACAGGGCGCAGCGTGCCATTCGGCGTACGCGCCGTATGGGGTGAACGCCATCGAGTATGCGGCGAAACTGATTGGCAAGTTGGGTGACATCGGCGATGCCCTGGCACAGCCGGCCCATCACGACAAGCGCTTCGATCCGCCGTTCTCCACGGTGCAGACCGGCGTGATCAAAGGGGGCAGGGCGCTGAACATCGTGCCGGCGGAGTGCGAGTTCGATTTCGAAGTGCGCGCGCTCCCAGGGTTCGAGGCGCAGGCGGTGGCCGACCAGTTACAAACGTATGCGCAGGCGGAGTTGTTGCCGCGCATGCGCAAGGTCAATTCCGCCAGCGCCATTCGCCTGGAGCCGCTGAGTGCCTATCCGGGGCTGGCGACACCGGAAGACAGCGAGGCTGCGCGGTTGGTGGCGCTACTCAGCGGCTCGGATACGTTCGGCACGGTAGCGTTTGGTACCGAGGGTGGCTTGTTCGACCAGGCGGGCATCCCCACCGTGGTGTGCGGGCCTGGCAGCATGGACCAGGGCCACAAGCCGGATGAGTTTGTCAGTGTCGAGCAGTTGCGCGGCTGTGATGCCATGCTGCTGAGGCTGGTGGACTACCTCAAACAGGCTTGAGGGTTGCGCCGGCGGATGGGGCCGCAGTGCGGCCCCGGCGGTTCAGAAGGTCGCCTTGACCTGCAGGCCGACCACGAGTGCGTTGTCGATGTCTTTGCCCGAAAACGCCCCTGGCTCGATGATGTATTGCACATCCGGGCGCAGGTTCAGCCATGGCGTGGCCTGGTAGCCGTAGCTCAGTTCGATCAACTGTTCGGCGCTGTCGATATCCGGGAACTGCTGGCCGGCGTTGAACGCGGCATCCTCCAGCACATCGCGGCTACGCGGGTTGGGTACGGCGCGGCCGTAACCCAGTGCCACGGTATCCTTCGGGCGGCCTTCGAACGGCTTGTACAGCACCACGCCGGCGCCATACCACTTGGTGAACGGCGAAGCCGCCTTGCTCGACGCCGAGTACTGGCCGAAGGCGTGCAGGCTTCGGCCTGGGGAGGCCGGGTCGTTCCACACCGCCTGGTCGACCAGCAGGTAATGGCCACCCCGGCCGGACACTTCATCATCACTGCCGATGCGTTTCACATCAGAGCTGTCGTAGTAGTAGCCAAGCTTGTACTCGCCTGGCAGTTCACCCTGCAGCTTGTATACCAGTTCTACCGGTACCACGGTGCCGGTGGTGTGCTTGGGCCCCAGGTGCCAGGCGCGGCTGGAGTTGCCGTTGCTTTCGGGATCGACGTTGAACGCGGCCACGCGCAACTGCCAGGCAGGTGACAGGTCGTACTTCACGCGCACGCCGAGGTGGGCGTTGGGGTAGTTGGTCCAGCCACTGCCGCCGGACATGTTCAGCGGGTGGCCGCAGAAGCCGGCGTTCATGAAGTTGCACAGGATGCCGCTGTCCAGGCCGCCGAGGTCGTTGCCCATGGCCATGTAGCCGAGCTTGACGTTGAGCGCCGGGGTGAACAGCGTGCGCTCGTAGCTCAGCTCGGTCAGGCGGGTGTACAGGCCGCCGAAGTTTTCCTGGATTGGCAGGCGGTTGCCTACCAGGTCTTCCGAGGCGCTGTTACCGCGGCGGTCGTTGATGGTCAGCTGGACCTTGCCGCCGTTGTCCAGGCCGTACAGTTTCGACAGGTCGAACTGCACGCCCAGCTTGACGTTCTGCGAATAGCGCGCCGAACGGTGCAGGCCGCCATGGGCGTTGTAGGCGGTTTCACCGCTGTAGTCACCGGTGATCTTGACGCCGTCTTCTTCGAGTTGATGGCGCAGGCCGCCCCAGTCACCGGTCAGGGTGCTGCGGGTCATGAGGTCGTCGCTGGCAAGGGCAGTGGTGCTGGCCAGGGCCAGCAGCAGGGTGGGGGTGATGCGAATTGCGGATGGCATTACAGAATCTCGGATTGTCTTTGAGGGGCATTCGCGGGCAAGCCCGCTCCTACAGGGGCCTTGTAGGAGAGGGCTTGCCCGCGAAGCAGGCGACGCGGACTTACGGCAGAGCGTAAGAAATCACATAGTCGCCACGGTCAGTCGACTGGCGTGCACCGCCAGCGGTGATCACCACGTACTGCTTGCCGGTCTTCGGCGAGACGTAGGTCATCGGGCCGCCCTGGCTGCCTACTGGCAGGCGAGCCTTCCAGATTTCGTTACCGTTGCTGCTGTCGTAGGCACGCAGGTAGAAGTCCTGGGTACCGGCGATGAACACCAGGCCGCCTTGGGTAGACAGGGTGCCGCCCAGCGTTGGCAGGCCGATCTTGATCGGCAGGTGCATGCGGATGCCGAGCGGGCCGGTGTCTTCAACGGTGCCTACCGGCACTTGCCAGGCCACCTGGCGGGTTTTCATGTCGATGGCGGTCAGGGTGCCGAACGGCGGTGCCTGGCACGGAATGCCTGCGACCGACAGGAAGCGGTTCTTGTTCACGGCATACGGGGTGCCCTTGAGCGGTACCGCGCCCATGCCAGTGTTCAGTGCTTCGCCACCGGAAGCCGCGCCACCTTTGTTCTGCGACGGGATCATCTGGATCCACAGGCCCAGACGCATGTCGTTGACGAAGATGAAGCCATGTAACGGGTCGGTAGAAATGCTGCCCCAGTTCATGCCACCCAGCGAACCCGGGAAGCTCAGCGACAGGTCGGTACCCGGCGCGGTGTACAGGCCGTCGTAGCGCATCTTCTTGAAGTCGATGCGGCATAGCAGCTGGTCATACGGGGTGGCGCCCCACATGTCCGATTCGGTCAGGGTCTGCGCACCGATCTGCGGCATGCCCACCGACTTGGGCTGGGTAGGGGAGTACGGCTCGTTCGGGATGTTGCTTGGCTTGACCGGTACTTCGTCGACCTGGGTCAGCGGCTTGCCGGTGGCGCGGTCGAGCACGTAGATCTGCCCGGCCTTGGTGCCGATCACCACCGCAGGTACCGACTGGCCGTCGTCCTTGGTGAAGTCGATCAGGCTTGGCTGCATGGGCAGGTCGAAGTCCCAGAGGTCGTTGTGCACGGTCTGGAACACCCATTTCTGGTTGCCGGTGGTGGCGTCCAGGGCCAGCACCGAAGCGCCGTAAGTGTGGTCCAGTTTGCTGCGCTCTACGCCGTAAATGTCGGTGGACGACGAACCCATGGGCAGGAACACGGTGTTCATCGCCGGGTCGTAAGACATCGGCGCCCAGCTGTTCGGGGTGCTGCGCACGTAGGTGCTGTCGGCCTGTGGTGCCTGGCGATCTTCCGGGTTGCCCGGGTCGAAGGCCCAGCGCATTTCACCGGTGATCACGTCAAAACCACGGATCACGCCGCCTGGCATGTCGGTCTGGACGTTGTCGGCAACACGACCGCCAACCACTACGGTAGTGCCGGCCATCAGCGGTGCCGAGGACAGCTGGTAGTAGGAGTCCGGTACATCACCCAGGCCGGCCTTGAGGTCGACCTGGCCATTGTTGCCGAAGCCCTGGCAGAACTCGCCGTTGTCAGCGTCGACGGCAATCAGGCGGCCGTCGATGGTGTTGGTCAGCAGGCGACGCTGGCAGTTGGCACCGGCCGCTACGCTAACGCCGGTGATCGGCGAGCTGTTCGGCTGGGTTGGCTGGGCGATGGCGGCAGTGGCGTCAAAGTAGGCCATGCCACGGCAACGCTGCCAGACCTTGGACTGGGCGTTGATTTCGTTCTTCCACAGCTCTTTGCCGGTGTCGGCATCGAGTGCGATCAGGTTGTTGTGCGGGGTACAGATGAACACCTTGCTGCCGATCTGCAGTGGGGTGAGCTGGTCTTCGGCACCGTTGCCGTCACTGATCGCGACGTCGCCGGTGTGGTAGGTCCAGGCCACTTTCAGCTTGTTGACGTTGTCACGGTTGATCTGGTCCAGTGCGGCGAAGCGGCTGCCACCTTCGGTGTTGCCGTAGTGGGCCCAGTCTTTCTGTTCCTTGCCGGTTTCGACCGGGGTCATGCCCGGGCCTTTGCCGGTGGGCGCGACGCTTGGGTGGGCAACGAACATGTTGCCGACCGCGATCACCAGTACCACGGCCATTACCCCGGCTACGCCGTACGCACCGCGCCCGGCGCTGGCGCCGTTGGCACGCGCCAGCAGCGGGTAGACCAGCGCCACGACCATGCCGATTGCGCCAAACATGAACAGGCGCGAGAACAGCGGCCAGAACACCAGGCCCGCATCGATCAGTGCCCAGATGGCAGTACCGACCAGGAACACGGCATACAGCCAGGCACCCGCCTTCTTGCGGCGAGCAATGAGGACACCGGCGATGGCCATGGCCAAGCCGCCGATCAGGAAGTACCAGGAACCGCCCAGACCGGCGAGCTTGACGCCGCCAGCAGCGAGGAGGAGGCCGAGCAGGGCGATGATCACGCCCAGGCCGACCAGGATGAAGTTTGTGGCGCCAGAGGCGCGCGGTGTTTCTTTCATGCCAGGGATCTCAGCAGGTGGAATGCGCGCAGTTTAAGCCCTTAGCTTGCTAATTAACAAGTTGGTACATAATTGAGCGAGGCTGATTGTCGCAGGGCTGAACTTACGAAGATGTGGCCAAAAGTATAGATAATGTGCTGAAAAACGCATTGAACGGGGCGTTTATGACGCCTCTTCGATTTGTATTCATGCTTTGGTCGTAAGCCCAACCTTGCACGGCGACGGCACAACTGCGCCTTGTGCACGGGCCGGCATGGCCCCTTCAGGCCGGCCATGGGGTGCTGCTGCTATAGAACACCGCGAGCCAGATGGTGGCGGTGCCGGGCGCGGTCCATTCCACGCGGTGGCGGTCGTGCGGGGGGATGTCCAGGCAATCGCCCGGCGCCAGCAGGCGGGTGTGGCGCTCGTGCTCGAAACGCAGGGCGGCAGCCCCGCTGAGCAACATGATCCACTCGCCTTCGGCCTGGTCGTACCAGAAGCCGGGTGGGCTGGCCTGCCCGCTGGAGACGATACGCTCCACGCGGATGCCCGGGCGGCTGAGCAATTCGTCGACACGTTCGGCGCTGGCGGGATCGCAGGGCGGCAGGGCGGTCAGCAGGTTGTTCAGGGTCATGGTAAGCCTCCTTGGAAATGGGTGGATTCCACTATGGACGCAATCGCCTTGGCGCGCGCGGCTTGACCCGCCCGGCTGTTTGTAAGAACTTTCCGAGTTTTGGAAGACGGGCTGAACATGGACAAGCTGCTGGCGATGAAAATGTTCGTGGCCACTGTCGATGCCCAAGGCTTTTCTGCTGCCGCGCGCAGGCTAGGGCTGGCGACATCGTCGGTGACACGTCTGGTCGATGCCCTGGAAGCGTCGCTGGGCGCCACCTTGCTCAACCGCTCGACGCGCCAGGTCAGCCTGACCGAGGCCGGCGCCCGTTACTACCAACGGGCACGGGGCATTTTTGAAGCACTGGACGAGGCTGATGCCAGCATCGCCGATCGCGGCGAGGAGCCTGTCGGTGTACTGCGCCTGAGCCTGCCAGTGGAGTTCGGCCGGCGGGTCATCGCCCCGCACCTGGGGCCATTCCTGGCGCAGCACCCGGCGCTGGAACTGGACATCGACCTCAGCGACCGCCTGGACGACTTGCTTGACGGGCGTTATGACCTGTCGATTCGCCTGGGTGACCCCTCGCCCAATGACGAGCTGGTGTGCCGCCGGCTCGGCGGTTTTCAGCGTTGGCTGGTGGCCAGCCCGGCCTACCTGGCCGGGCGTGAGCCACTGCAGCATCCCAGGGAGTTGCTTGACCATGCCTGCCTGCGCTTTCGCTATGGGCACAAAGCACGCCCCTGGCGCCTGACCTGTGGCCAGGACAGCCTGGAACTGGACGTAAGCGGGCCATTGCGCAGCGCCAATGCCGACATGTTGCGTGAAACGGCACTGGCAGGCAGTGGTATCGCACTGCTGGCCGACTGGCTGGTACGCGAGGATGTGCTGGCAGGGCGCCTGCAGCGGGTATTCCCCGACTGGCAGGCCAGTCCTGGCGCAGCCAATAGCAGCATCAACGCCCTGTATATGCCCAACCACCGTGGCTCACGGCGGGTAAACGCCTTCATCGACTTTTGCGAAAATTTGCTCATACACGGTAACTAGTGTTGCGCAGTGCGCAAAGCCGCATTGCGCCACCGTCGGATTCTCGGCGCTGACGTCCATGGGTAAGGTGGCCGACATACATCCAACCCTTGTCGAGGAACTTCGCATGAACCCCTCCCTTGCGACAGCGCAACCGGCAGCCGCCAGCCTGAGCCGGGCTCTGGTAGTGCTGCTGGCGTTCTGCTGCGGCGCGATTGTCGCCAACATCTACTACGCCCAGCCCATCGTCGGGCTGATCGCCCCGGACCTGGGGCTGTCCACCGAGCATGCCAGCCTGATCGTTTCCCTCACTCAGCTGGGCTATGCCCTGGGCCTGTTATTGCTGGTACCGCTGGCCGACCTGCTGGAAAACCGCCGCCTGATGGTGGCCACCGCGGTCCTGGCCTGTGTCAGCCTGCTGCTGGCAGGCACCAGCAGCAGTGGCCAGGGTCAGCTGTTCCTGGGTTACGCATTGTTGATCGGCTTCAGTTCGGTCTCGGTGCAGATGCTCATCCCGCTGGCGGCGCATCTGGCGCCGGAGCAGCAGCGTGGACGTGTGGTCGGTAACATCATGGGCGGCTTGCTGCTGGGCATCCTGCTGGCGCGACCGCTGTCGAGCCTGGTGGCCGACCACTTCGGCTGGCGTGCGGTGTTCATTGGCGCCGCCGGGGTAATGCTGGCGATCATCCTGTTGCTGTCATTGACCTTGCCGCAGCGGCGGCCCGAGCACAAGGCCAGCTATGCCGGGCTGATGCTGTCGCTGCTCACACTGCTGCGTCGTTATCCGCTGTTGCGCCAGCGTTCGTTGTACCAGGCATTGATGTTTGCAGCGTTCAGCCTTTACTGGACGGCAGTGCCGATGGCGCTTGCCGGGGAGCATGGCCTGTCACAAAGCCAGATCGCCGTGTTCGCCCTTGTCGGCGCGGTGGGCGCCGTTGCTGCGCCCTTGGCCGGCCGCCTGGCCGATGCCGGGCATGCCCGCGCCGGTTCGCTGCTGGCGCTTTTGCTGGCGCCGGCGGCCTTGTTACTGGGGCTGACAGTGCCGGGTTACAGCGTGATTGGCCTGGGCCTTACCGGTGTGTTGCTGGACTTTGCGGTGCAGATGAACATGGTCATCGGCCAGCGTGAAGTGTACGCACTGGACCCGGCCAGCCGCGGGCGGCTGAATGCGGTGTACATGACCAGCATCTTCCTCGGCGGGGCGCTGGGGTCGGCAGTGGCCAGTGCGCTGTTCAGCCAGTTTGGCTGGCATGGCGTGGCACTGGTGGGGGCGGGGTTGCCGGGTGTGGCGCTGGTTGTGTTTCTACTCAAAGCACGCCGGGGTTGAACCGTTACGCGGTGCAGGGCACGGGCTTCGCCCGTGTTCGCGGGCCCGCTATCGGCCAAGCGGCAGCGCCAGGCCAATCAAGGCGAACAGGCTCCCGCAGCAGCGATTGAAACCTTTGCCACCCTTGGCCAGCCATGGCCGAATACGAAACGCCAGGCGCGCCAGCAGGTATTCGACCAGAAACTCGACGCTGGCAAAGGTTGCGGCCATCACCGCAAATTGCAGCACCAGCCCTCGCTGTGGGTCGATGAACTGCGGCAGGAAGGCACCATAGAACAGCAGCACCTTGGGGTTCGCCATGGCCGAAAGCAGGCCCTGGCGAAACAGCCCGGCATTGCCCAGCCGCGCGCTGTGGGCGGTCAGTTCCAGCTGCAGACCCGGACTGCGCCACAGTTGAATGCCCAGCCAGATCAAATAAGCCCCACCCACCCATTTCAGGACGCCCAGCACCGCCGCCGAGGTCTGTAGCAGTGCGCTGAGGCCGAACATGGTCAAGGCGATGAGGGCGCTGAAACCCAATACCCCGCCCACGATGGTGAACAGCGTTCGCCGTGCGCCATAGAGCGCGCCATGGGTCAATGCCAACAGGCTGTTAGGCCCCGGGGTCAGCGACAGGCCGATGCTGGCCAGCAGGTAGATGAGCCAGGTGTCCAGTGCCATGTTGAAAATTGCCTTGTTCGAGAGAGGGCGACAGTCTATGGCGCAACGCTCAAGCTGAAAGAGTAATATCTGGTCATACAAGGGTCTTTTCTGGACGTGGTTTCATGCCGCCCGACATCCGCTTGCTGATCATGCCGTTACCGGATTTTGCCTTGCTGCCGTTTGGCGCCTTTCTCGACAAATTGCGCTTCAGCGCCGACGACGAGGACTACAGCCAACAACGCTATTGCAGCTGGACGGTGGCGGGGCTCAGCTTCGAGCCGGTACCGTCGAGCAGTGGTGCGGTGCTGCAGGTCGAGGCCATTGCCGATCAGCTTGACCTCGCCCTTTTCGACTACCTGGTGGTGTTCGGCGGTCGCAGTGCCATGGCCACCGCGGCGCTGGCGCCACGTTACCAGGCTCTGCTCAGGCAGGCCGCCAAGGCGGGTGTCAAGCTGGTGGGGGTCGACAATGGCGCCTTCCTGCTGGCTGCCTGCGGCCTGCTGCAGGGGCACAAGGTGGTGGTGCACTGGCGTCACGAAGCCGAGTTTCGTGCTGCTTTTCCGCAGTTGCAGCTGCTGCGCGAGCAGTTGTACTGCATCGATGGCAACCGCATCACGTGCGCCGGTGGCACTGCCGCCATAGACCTGGCCGTTGCACTACTGTCACGCGCTTGCGGGCGAACCCGTGCGCTCAAAGGGCTGGCTGACATGCTGGTGGACGAGACCCGTGACAGCCGTCACGCCTTGCGCTCGCTGGAGCTGGGTGCTGGTCAGGGGCGGCAGGTGCAGCGGGCGCAAGCGCTGATGCGCCATCACCTGGGCACGCCGTTGGCCGTGGAGCAGCTGGCCGCAGAACTGGGCATCAGCCGGCGTCAACTGGACCGGCAGTTCCAGGCCAGCCACGGTATGAGCACCAAGGCCTGGTGGCTGGAGATGCGCTTGCAGCAGGCGCGCTGGCGTTTGCTCAACTCCAGCCACAGCCTGGCGCAGATTGCCGATGAGGTGGGCCTGGGTGATGCCAGCTACCTTGGCAAGTGCGTGCGGCGTCGGTTTGGTTGTACGGCCCTGCAGTTGCGTGCAGGTCATTACCCGCTCACGTGATCTACTGCGGCGTCCCGAACAACCCTGTCCAGTAGATCCCTGCATCGCTCTTGGGGTCTATCGCATAGGCAGCGCCCAGTTCACGGAAGTCCGGATTCATCAGCGTGGCGCAGTGCCCTGGGCTGTCCAGCCAGCCGTTGACGACCTTTTGCGCGGTGTCACGCCCGGCGGTGATATTCTCGCCGATCTGTTGGTACAGGTACCCGGCCAGTTCCGCCCGGTCACCGGGTGTGCGGCCATCTTTATCGATGTGGTCGAAGAAGTTCTGGTTGGCCATGGCCCGAGTGTGGTTGGCGGCGACCCCGGCCAGCACTGTGCTCCAGCTCAGTGGCGGGGCGGCGGCAAACGGCTGGCCGCCGCATTGCCGTGGCACCTTGCGCGCGGCGTTGACCTCCTGCAGAACCTTCTGCCCCTCGGCCTGCCAGTCGCCCAGGCGGCCGCTGAGCAGCGGCCGTGCCAGCACGATACGCCAGTCGCGGCCCTCCTGGCTGACGCCGATATCGACGAATTGCGGATCGAGCACCACTTGGCAGAAGCTTTCCTCGATGGCATGCATGGCGGCGCGTGCATCGCGTGGCCCTGACAGGCTGATGGCCTGGACGCTGACCATGGGGTAGGCGGCGCGGGTCATGGCCTGTTGCAGGTCGCGGGTGCCCTCTGGCGACAGCGCAAGGCGTGTGTCGCTGTTGAGCGGCGGCAGTTCCAACGACGCCTCGCCACCGCAGGGCTGGGCCTTGCTGCGATAGACATTGATCGAATCGATCAACTGCGCCTCTTCGCCGGTGGCTGCCAGCGCCCCGGTCGAAACGACCAGGCCCAGTGACAAGGCGACAACGGATGTCAGGACGCGCATGTGGATCTCCCTATGACTGGCAGCGTCGTGGTGTGCGCTGCTCATCCTACACAAGCCCGGGGCTTTTGGCCCGAGGTCGTGCAAAGCAATGAAAACGCCGGCAATCGTTACTGGCGGCAAAAGAGGGAGTAGACCCCTGGCCAGTGGAAAAGTGCGGTCAGTTGCCAGTCATTCGCATCGAGCCAGCGTTGTCAGCCGTTTGCGCGTCAATGGGCCAACGTCTGGTTCGGCTTGTAGAAGAGGAAGTGGGTGGTCTGCGCCGTCTTGCGATAAGCCTTGGCCCAGTCGGGGTGCACCGTGCGGTCGTGGAAGTACAACGCGCCGCCGGTGGGGTCTTTCAACTGCTGGTTCAGTGCCTTGCGTGCGATCTCTTTGGCAACGTCATAGCGTTGCGGTTCCTCGACCTGGTCCGGGCGCCCGTCACACCACCATGAGAACTGACAGGACTTGGTCTCCACACCCTGTTTGACTACCGCGCAGATAGTGTCGGGAAAGCCATCGTGGCCCAGGCGGTTGAGCACCACACTGGCCACTGCGGTCATGTCTTTGGCGTCGGCGCCCTTGGCTTCCCAGTAGATGGTACGTGCCAGGCAGGTGATGCTGTCATCCAGCGGCGCCTGGCCAGCCGGGTCCACTGCCTGCGTTTCGCCTGGGGTAAGTTTCTCTGCCTTCCTGGGGGGCGGCGCATCTTCAACGACCTTTTCTTCAAGGACTTCGGCCTTGTCCTCGGCAACGGCGGCTTTGGCCGGGTCAGCGGCGTACAGGGGGCCTGCGAGCAGGGCCGAGGTCAAGCCGATCAGCATCAAGTGAAGGCGCATGGGCACATTACCAGGCGGTGGGCAGAATTTCAGTCTAGCCAAGCGTAAGCATTAATACCAAAGGCAGGGTGGCGGCCGCAGCCACGGTCTGCAGGGCGATGAGGGTAGCCATCAGTGGCGCATTGCCGCCCATTTGCCGGGCCATGACATAAGACGACGAAGCGGTTGGCAGCGCCTGGAACAACACCGCCACCACCGCTGCCTGGCCACTCAGGCCGAACAGCCGGCAAACGCCCCAGGTGGTCAGTGGCATGACCAGAAACTTGAACGCCGATGCTGCCATCAGCGGCCGCACCTGCTGGCCGAGGCTGGCGCCCCCCAGGGCAGCGCCGACACACAGCAGGCCCAGCGGCAGCGCGGCCTGGCCCAAGGCCTTGACCGTGGCGTCGATACCGGCCGGCAAGCCCAGCCCCGTGGCCCGTAGCATCAGCCCCCCTGCGCAGCCGATGATCAACGGGTTGGCGAAGATTGCCCGAAGCACTGTGGCTGGCGAACTGTGACGGGCGCTGAAGCGGGCAAACACCAGCACGCAGAGCAGGTTGACCAAGGGCACGATGGCAGCGTTGGCCACCGCCGCCAGGGCAATTCCGGCGCTGCCGTAGATGCCCGCAGCCAGGGTGGCACCGATGTAGTTGTTGAAGCGGATTCCGCCCTGAAACACCGAAGTGAAGTCGGCGCCATCATGGTTCGCCGCGCCCTGATACAGCACCAGCAACACGGCACCGGCCAGGGTCGAGAGCATCAGTGCGCCGGCCATGCCCAGCACCGGTATGCCATCGAGGTTGGCGGTGGCCAGGCCATGAAGGAACAGCGACGGCAGCAAGACGTAGTAGCTCAGGCGCTCGGCACCAGGCCAGAAGCTTTCGGCAAGAAAACCGCGAAGGCGCAGGAAGGTACCCAGGGCAATCAGCAGGATGATGGGGAGCAGGGTGGTCAGCAGCAAGTGCAGCATGGTCAGCATTCCGTGGTCGGGTACGTGCACAGACTACGGGGGCGGATCAATCTGTAAAAACGTTGTTTTCTTCAGTGACCGTTGAGGAAAAATGCATGTTGGTGGGTGCAGATCGCGCTTTGGAGCAGCCTGGCTTCAGGCTTCCAGGGCGGTCTTCAACACCGCACTCAAATGCCGCCGCTGGCTTTTTTCATGCTCCAGCAACACCACTCGCCGGGTCAGCTGCGGCTCGCCAAACGGCAGGCAGGTGGCGGGTGGCAAGCGTTGCAGGTCGTCATCCGCCATGGGAATGACCGCCACGCCCAGGCCCATCACCGCCATGCGCGCCAGGGCTTCCTGGCTGTCCAGTTCCATCAGTTCGCTCACCTGCACCTGCTGGCGGCGTAGCTCCTGCTCGATCTGCCGGCCGGCCCAGGCACGCTTGTCGAAGCGCAGGAATGGCTGGCTGGCCAGCAACTGCGGCACGCTATACCCGGCCAGCTCAGGGCTGGCAATGGCCCAGAAACGGTCCTCGAACAGCGGTGTAAAGTCCAGGTTCTGCGGGTAAGGGCTGACCGGTTCGGTGGTGATCGCTGCATCGAGCTCACCGTCTTCCACGCGCCGCGCCAGCTCCGCCGACATGCCCGAGGCCACGCTGATGTGTAGCTGCGGGTGATGGGCCTTGATCCACACCAGCGCCTTGGGCAAACGCCGCGCCAGCACCGTGTGGATCGCCCCCAGGCGCAAGCGGCCGCGCAGGCTGGGGCCGCTGGCCAGGGCATCGGCCAGTTCGTCATAGGCAGCCAGAAGGCTTTCGGCGCGAGCCACTGCCAACTGGCCAGCTTCGGTCAGCACCACCTGCCTGCGGCTACGGTCGAACAAGGCCACCTTCAGTTCGTCTTCGAGGGTTTTGATGTGCAGGCTGACCGCTGAGGGGGTGAGGCTGAGCAGGTCGGCGGCGCGGGCAAAGGTGCCGTGGCGGGCGATGGTCACCAAGGTGCGCAGGGCTTTCAGGGACATGCGGTTGAGGTCCGGTTCTCAGCTGACAGAGGCATATTGTCAGGCCCGGCCCTCTCGCAGCACAAGGCTGCTACCAGGCCTTGCCGATACGGCTCAGCGACTGCTACGCCCATAGGCCTGGCTGATCCGGTCGATCACCATGGCCAGGGCGACAATTGCCAGCCCGGCCTCCATCCCTTGACCAACATTCAAGGTCTGGATCCCCGCCAACACATCCTCACCCAACCCACGGGCGCCGATCATCGAGGCCACGACTACCATCGACAAGGCCATCATGACCGACTGGTTGAGCCCGGCCATGATACTCGGCAGCGCCAGGGGCAGGGCGATTCGCCGCAACCGCTGCCAGCGGCTGGCGCCAAGGCCGTGTGCGGCCTGCAACAACGAGGGGTCGATCTGGCTCAGGCCCAGTTCGGTCAACCGCACCAGTGGCGGCAGGGCGTAGATCAGCGTGGCGAACACGGCAGGCACCTTGCCCAGGCCAAACAGCATCAGTACCGGAATCAGGTAAACGAACGCAGGTAGCGTCTGCATCACATCGAGGACCGGCAACAGCAACCGCCTGGCCAGTGGCCGGGCGGCCAGCAGGATGCCCAGCGGTACACCCACCAGTACGCACAAACCGGTACTGACCAGCACCAGGGCCAGGGTCTGCAGCAGCTTGTCCCAGAGCCCAAGCATACCGATCAAGGCCAGCAGCGCGACCAGCACGGCGCTGCGCAGCAGGCTGCGGCTGGCGTGCCAGGCCAGCAGACCCACCAGCAACAACAACAGCCACCAAGGCAACAGGCGCAACAGGTTCTCCAGACCGACCAGCAGTTGCAGCAACTGGTCAGAAAAACTGCGCAGGTGGTCGCCGTAGTTCAACACCAACCAGTCGACCAGGCGGTTGATGCTGTCGGCAAAGGAAAACTGCAGGGGCTGCGGGAAACCGCTGCTCACAGGGTGGCCTCGACCTTGGCGGCGATGTCCGCCGGCAGCCAGGCTTTCCACACCTCGCGGTTATCGCGCAGGAAGGTGAGGGCGGCTTCGCGCGGGGGCGTGCGTTTTTCGCTCATGACGGCCAGGGCCTTGTTCAGGCGATCGATGGGCAGGTCGACCTGCTCGAACACGCTGACCAGGTCTGGGTAGTTTTCACGAAAGGCTTTGGACACGCCAATCGACAACTTTGCCGGCAGCGATCGGCTGCCTTTCGGGTTGGGGTTGGCAGGGTCGGTGAGGGTGGCCCAGGCCTGGGCATCGAACGGTGGTTCTTCCAGCCGGATGAGCTTGTAGCGCCCCATCAGCGGGGTCGGGTTCCAGTAGTAGAACAGCACGGGTTTGCCGCGCCGGATTGCCGAACCGATCTCGGCGTCCATCGCGGCGCCGGAGCCACTGCGGAAGTTGTTGTAGAGGGCATCCAGGCCATAGGCCTTGAGCTTTTGGCTGTTGACGGTTTCAGACGTCCAGCCACTTGGGCTGTTGAGAAAACGGCCTTTACCGGGCGATTCGGGGTCAGAAAATACCTGCGGGTAACGCTTGAGGTCCTCGACACTGTGCAGCTCAGGCGCCACCGGCTTCAGGTTGCGTGCGGCATCGCCCTCGATCACATAGGCCGGTACCCACCAACCTTCCTCTGCATTTTTGACCGTATCGCCCAGTGCGAACACCTGACCGGCCTGTTCGGCCTTGACCCAGGCAGGGCTGCGCCCGGCCCATTCCTCGGCGATTACTTGCAGGTCATTGCGCGCCAGGGCCACCTCCATACTGACCGTGCTGCCAGGCAGAGTGTCGGTGGTGTAGCCGTAGCCGCGCTCCACGATCAGCCGCAGGATCTCGGTGGTGAGGGCGCCGCTTTCCCAGCCGATGGCACCAAAATGGATAGGCGCAGGTTGCTCTGCCGATGCGGCGCTGTCGCTGCTGGCCAAGCCCACCGTCAACAGTAGCCCGGCCAGCAGCGTTGAAATGCTCTTCATGTAAACCTCGTCGTTCGCCACACCTTGGCAGTGGGGCAAGTGTAGACGACGAGGTTTTGCAAGTTTCAGGGCCACTGGCGTGGCCCCGTTCGCTTCAGACGCGGAACTGGTCCATCAGCGCTTGCTGCTGGTTGGCCAGGCTGTTCAGCGACTGGCTGACCCGCGCCGACTCGTTGGCCTGGCCAGACAGGGATTCAGTGACATCACGAATGGTCGCCACGTTGCTGTTGATTTCCTCGGCTACCGCGCTTTGCTCCTCGGCGGCAGAGGCGATCTGCAGGTTCATGTCGGTGATCACCGTCACCGCCTGGCCAATGCGCTGCAATGCCGTGACGGCTTGGCCGACCTGCTCCACGCCACCTTGGGCCTGGCGATGGCTGTGGTCCATGGCGCCGACCACTTCGCGGGTGCCGTTCTGCAGGGCTTCGATGACCTGACGGGTTTCTTCCACCGACTCCTGGGTGCGCTGGGCCAGGTTGCGCACCTCATCGGCGACCACGGCAAAGCCACGGCCGGCCTCTCCGGCGCGGGCAGCTTCGATGGCAGCGTTGAGCGCCAGCAGGTTGGTCTGTTCGGCGATCGAGCGGATCACTTCCAGTACCGAGCCGATCTTCTCGCTGTTCTGCGCCAGGCCTTCTATTTCGGCCATGGTGTCGCTCATGTTGGCGGCCAGGGCTCCGATGCTGCTGGTGGTGCGGTCGATTACCGCCAAGCCCTCTCGGGTGGCCTGGTCGGCATCGCGCGCCGCCTGCGCAGCCTGGGCGGCGCTGCGGGCAACGTCCTGGGCGGTGGCGCTCATTTCATGCGAGGCGGTGGCCACCTGGTCGACCTGGCGGTACTGCTGCTCCATGCCGGCGCTGGTTTCAGTGGCAATCGCCGAGGACTGGTCAGCCGTGCCTCGGGCGGCCTGCACCGAGCGTTTGACCTCGGCGATGGTTGGCTGCAACTTGTCGAGGAAGCGGTTGAACCAGCCGGCCAGTTCGCCCAGTTCGTCCTGCTTCTGGTAGGTCAGGCGACGGGTCAGGTCACCTTCGCCGCTGGCAATGTCCTTGAGCATGGCGGCCACGCCGAGGATTGGCCGGGTAACGCCGCGGGCCATCAGCCATACCAGCAGCAGGCCGGCAATGGCGGCGGCCAGGCCCAGGCTCAGCTCCAACAAGGTGCCGCTGGTATTTAGCGCGTCAAGTTCCTGCTTCAGGGTTTCGGCCGGCCCGGTCAGGGCGTTTTCCGGCACATCCAGCAACACGCCCCAGGGCTGGGCGTCCGGGATTGGCCGGAATGCCGCCAGCACCTTCAAGCGCTGCCGATCGTGGAGGATGGTCAGCTTGCCATCGGCCAGCTTGCGCACCAGCTCGGCGCCTTTGCTCGGGTCAACCTGGTCGAAGCGCTGTGCCAGCTTGCTGGCATCGGCGCTGTAGCCGGCCAACAGACCGACCGGGGTAAGAATGCCGACCGTGGTGCGGCCTTCGTAGAGGCTGCGGCTGGCCTCCTGGCTCAGCGCCTGCAGGCTATTGAGGTTGATGTCGATGGACAGGGTGGCAATGATCTTGCCGTTGACCGCCAGCGGGAACACGATGCTGGTCATCAGCACCTGCTGGCCATCGATGTCGTAGAAGTACGGCTCCACCACACACACCTTGCCGGATGTGCGTGGGCATACCCACCAGGTGTTGGCCGGCTGGCCGCTGGGGCCGATCTCGGTGTTGGCCATGTCATGTTCGGGCAGGGCCATCGAGGTCAACTGGCCAGCGCGTGGCTGAGACCAGTACAGGGCAAAGCGCCCGGTTTCATTGCTGCCCAATTCTGGCTTGCCGGCAAACAGGCTGTCCTTGTTGTCCAAGGCGTTGGGCTCGAACACCAGTGACAGGCCGAGCAGGTCGGGGTTGGCTTGCAGTGCAGCGCGCACCTGGCGGGTCATGTCCTCGCGCAGGTCGAAGGCATCGAGAAAGCGCTTTTCGGCCTGCTCGCGCAGGAACAGCACTTGGCGGGCGAAGCCGGCGCCGTACTGGTAGGCATCCATGAACTGGCGGCGAATGTTCAGCGCTTGCACTTCACCTTGTGACTCGATACGCGACTGCGCCGACTCAGTCAGCATCTGCATGCTGCTGGCCTTGACCAGGTCCGAACTGTGATCCATGCGGTACAGCGACAGGCCGACGAGCAAGGTGACGATAGCGGCCAGACAGAGACCGGCGAGCAGGGTGATTTTCCACTGGATGGAAAGTTGTCGCAAAGGCATGAGGGCGGATCCCTTTTTTGGCAGTAAGGGTTATGGCTTTATCTGCGGTGGGGGCGGGAGATGCCAAAGCGCTCCGGCCAGGCACCTCGCTGCCTCCCACAATATCGGCCCCAGCCGTTTTTTCTTTATTCAAACATTCAATTTAAATTTGACCGCCACTAACGCGCCGCATCAAGGCGCTTTTGACATCTGCCGCCCACTGCTTCAGAGTTCGCGCTTTTTTCTGTCGTAATGAGGTAAGCCAACCATGAATGCAGTGATCGCCGCGGTCGGCATCATGCTGATACTCAGCCTGTCCCGCGTGCACGTGGTCATCGCCCTGATCATCGGCGCCCTGGCCGGCGGGCTGGTGGGCGGCCTGGGCATCGAAGGCACGCTCAAGGCCTTCAACGGTGGCCTCGGTGGTGGTGCCACGGTGGCTTTGTCCTATGCACTGCTGGGTGCTTTTGCCGTGGCAATCGCCAAGTCTGGCCTGGCCCATGCGCTGGCCGACCGCGCCCTGGGCATGATCGACCGGCGGGGCGACGCCAAGGGCGGCAAGCTCAAATGGCTGATGATCGGCCTGATGCTGGCGGTGGCCGTGTCGTCCCAGAACATCCTGCCCATCCACATTGCCTTCATCCCGCTGCTGGTACCCCCTCTTTTGTACGTGCTGACGCGCCTGCGTATCGACCGCCGGCTGATCGCCTGTGTGATCACCTTTGGCCTGATCACCCCGTACATGTTCCTGCCGGTGGGCTTCGGCAACATCTTCCTCAACGAGATCCTGCTGGCCAATGTTGCCCGCGCGGGTGTCGATGTGAGCGGCGTCAACGTCACCCATGCCATGGCCATCCCGGCTGCCGGCATGCTCGTCGGCCTGCTGGTGGCGGTGTTCATCAGCTACCGCAAGAAACGTGACTATGACCTGGCGCGCATCCAGCAGGTGGAGCAGGTGAGCGTGCAGTACAACCCGTTGACCTTGCTGGTGGCCGGGCTGGCCATCGCTGCAGCCTTCATCGTCCAGCTGTTGCTGGACTCGATGATCATCGGTGCCATGGTCGGTTTCCTGATCTTCTCGCTGTCGGGCATCGTCAAATGGAAAGAGACCGACGACCTGTTCACCGAAGGCATGAAGATGATGGCCATGATCGGCTTCATCATGATTACCGCGTCCGGTTTTGCCGAGGTGATGAAGGCCACCGGTGAGGTGAAGAGCCTGGTGGAAACCTCGGCGCAGTGGATCGACCACAGCAAGGGCGTCGGTGCCCTGCTGATGCTGCTGGTAGGCCTTTTGGTGACCATGGGGATCGGCTCGTCGTTCTCCACCGTGCCGATCCTGGCCGCGATCTTCGTGCCGCTGTGCGTGCAACTGGGCTTCGACCCGTTGGCCACGGTGTGCATCATCGGTACTGCCGGTGCGTTGGGCGATGCAGGTTCGCCGGCCTCGGACTCGACCCTGGGCCCGACCTCGGGCCTGAACGTGGATGGCCAGCACCACCACATCTGGGACACTGTGGTGCCGACCTTCATCCATTACAACCTGCCGCTGCTGGCGTTCGGTTGGTTGGCGGCGATGACCTTGTAAGGCGGGGGCGGGCGTCAGCCCTTGTCGGGCGGCGGCGAGATGCGATTGAGCACGGTGCTGCCGTCCTTGCTGCGGGTTAGGTAGACCGGCAGGACTTTGGGCAGGTTGTTGACCAGGCGCCCCACTTCACGGGTGTTGTAGATGCCGCTGATGCGAATGCGGCCGGTGCTGGCATCGGCCAGTAGCAGCGGGGCGTCGAGATAGCGGTTTATCACTGGCAGCGCCTGTTCCAGGCTCAGGTTGTCGAGCACCAGCTTGCCGCTGCGCCATGCCAGGGTGTTGCCATAGTCGTCGCTTTGCTCCAGCTGCGGCTCGAAGTCGCCCTTGTGGTAGCTGGCCTGCATGCCAGGGCCAAGGCGATAGCCACCGGCACTGCCGTCGCTGGACACCAGCACTGAACCTTCCAACAGGGTGACCTTCACCTGGTCCTGGTACTTCCACACGTTGAACTGGGTGCCGGTGACCCGGGTCTGGCCACTGCCGGCACGCACGATGAACGGGTGGCTGCTATCGTGTCGCACCTTGAAGAACGCCTCGCCGCGCTTGAGCGTGACCTGGCGCTGGTCCTTGTAGTTGAGGAAGGTGAGTTCGGTGTGCAGGTTGAGCTGTACCGTGCTGCCGTCGCTGAGCTCCACGGTCTGCATGCGGTCACCGGCTTCGACGTGCTGGTAGTGGTTGGGCAACCAGCCCTGTTCCCACCCCATCCAGCCGGCCAGCGGCAGCACTGCCAGGGCGATGGCCGCAGCAGACGCCAGCGGCCGCCAGTTGCGAGGGCGGGCGGCGTGTCTGGCGGGTGGGTTGAAGTCCATTACGGTGGCGTTGCGCGGCAGCAGGTCGGCTGTTTGCCAGATTTCCAGCATCGCCTGATATTCTTCGGCATGCCGCGGGTCGGCCGCCAACCAGCCAGCGAATGCTTTACGCTCGGCCTGCGTGCAATCGTCGGCGTGCAGGCGCATGCACCAATGCGCTGCGGCGTCGGTGATGGCATCGTCTGGGTTGGGATTGAGGCGGTCGTGGTTCATTGCGGCTCCGGGTTTTGCGCATTCTACCCTTGCGGGAGGGCTCCCGAGAACCAATGTAATGGCGAATGACTATCAGTTGTGCCGGTTTTTCGTCGGATTAGCCACGGTTTTTCAGTGTTTGAGAACCCTTCGCGGGCAAAAGACGATGCCTGCAATCGCTTCCGGGGCAGCCTGGTGCTGCGAAGAGGTCAGTGTTTGCAGGTACCGGCCTCTTCGCAGCACACGGCTGCCCTTGCAACAAGCGCGTCGGCGACACACCGGTCAGAACTGTGCGGCCTCTAGCCCATAAAGGCTGCCACTACCGGCCCGAATGCTCGCCTCCAGCCCCAACCCCCGCGGCAAGACCCGCTGGAAATAGAACGCCGCACAGGCAAGCTTCGCACCATGAAACGCCTCGTCCTCATCACGTTTGGCCAACGCCACTGCCGCCATCCGCGCCCACATGTACGCATAGGCCGTCAGCCCGAACAACTGCAGGTACTCAACGGCTACCGCGCTGACCAGGTTGGCATCCTCGCCAGCCTGCGACCGCAGCCAGCTGCTGGTGGCCTCGAGCCGCGCCAAGCTCGCCTGCAGGGCCTCGCGGTGCAAGGGCGCATCCACACTAAAGGCTCGCACTTCGCTGGCAAAGCTGGCCAACGCCTGACCACCGTCGGCCAGCACCTTGCGTCCCAGCAGATCAAGGGCCTGGATGCCGTTGGTGCCTTCATAGATTTGCGCAATGCGCACGTCGCGCACCCGTTGCTCCTGGCCCCATTCGCGGATGTAGCCATGACCGCCATACACCTGCTGGCCAAGCACGCAGCTTTCCAGACCGTTGTCGGTGAAGAATGCCTTGGCCACCGGTGTCAGCAGTGCCACCAGGCGCTGGGCATGCTCGCGCTCGCCAGCGTCCTCGGCATAGCGTGCCACGTCCAGTTGCTGGCCAACGTAGACGGCGAACGCCCGACCTGCTTCGGTGAGGGTGCGCATGGTCAGCAGCATGCGCCGGACATCACCATGGTGGATGATCGGGTCGGCCACCTTGTCGTGTGCCTGCGGGCCAGTCGCCGCGCGGCTCTGCAGGCGCTCGTTGGCATAGCGGGCGGCGCTCTGGTAGGAGGCTTCGGCACAACCGATGCCCTGTATGCCGATGGACAGGCGCTCGTAGTTCATCATGGTGAACATCGCTGCCAGGCCCTTGTTCGGCTCACCCACCAGGTAACCGATGGCACCGTCAAAGTTCATGACGCAGGTCGCCGAGGCCTTGATGCCCATCTTGTGTTCGATCGAGCCACAATGGACAGCATTGCGTGCGCCCAGGCGGCCATCGGCCTCGAGCAGGAATTTGGGGACCAGAAACAGCGATATGCCTTTGGCACCGGCGGGCGCATCCGGCAGCTTGGCCAGCACCAGGTGGACGATGTTCTCGGTCAGGTCCTGCTCGCCGCCGGTAATGAAAATCTTGCTGCCACTGATGCGCACGCTGCCATCGGCCTGAGGCTCGGCGCGGGTGCGGATCAGCCCCAGGTCAGTACCGGCATGGGGTTCGGTCAGGCACATGGTGCCGGCCCAGCGGCCTTCGTACAGCGGTGGCAGGTAAGTGGCCTTGAGCGCTTCGCTGGCGTGGGCATCGATCGCCAGGCAGCTGCCTGCGCTCAATGCCGAATACAGGCTGAAGCTGCAGTCAGCCGCGTAGAGCATCTCTTCGAACAGCACGCCGAGCATTTTTGGCATGCCCATGCCGCCGTATTCCGGGTTGCCGCCCAAGCCGACCCAACCACCTTCGCGGTAGGTGTTCCAGGCCTCGCGAAAGCCTTCGGGGGTGGTGACTTGGCCTGCGTCGAAGCACACACCTTGCTCGTCACCGTTGCGGCTGAGCGGGGCGATCAACTGGCCGGTGACTTTGGATGCTTCCTCGAGAATGGCGTCGGCAGTGTCGGCATCGATGCGTTCGGCCAGGGCGGGCAGTCGGGCCCACAGGCCCGAAGCGTTGAATACGTCATGCAGGACGAAGCGCATGTCGCGCAGCGGGGCGGAATAAATGGTCATCGGCAGCTCTTGCAATAGTGGGGGAGGGTTGGGCGTGCGCTGAACCTTCAGGCGCAGCCGTGTGCTGCGCCTGAAAGGGAGCGGCTACGGCATCAGAGGGCCTTGGCGCGGTCGCGCAGCACGTACTTCTGGATCTTGCCGGTCGAGGTCTTGGGCAGCTCGCCGAACACCACGGTCTTCGGCACCTTGAACCCGGCCAGGTGCTCGCGGCACCAACTGGTGATGTCGGCTTCACGGGTGTCCTCCCGGCCTGGCTTTAAGGCAACGAAGGCGCACGGGGTTTCGCCCCATTTTTCATCCGGGCGTGCCACCACGGCGGCTTCCAGCACTGCCGGGTGCTTGTACAGGGCGTCTTCGACCTCAATGGTGGAGATGTTTTCGCCACCGGAAATGATGATGTCCTTGAGCCGGTCCTTGATCTCGATATAGCCGTCGGCATGCCACACGGCCAGGTCGCCGGTGTGGAACCAGCCGCCACGGAAGGCTTCGGCGGTGGCTTCAGGGTTTTTCAGGTAGCCCTTCATCACCGTGTTGCCGCGCATGAAGATCTCGCCCAGGGTATCGCCGTCGCGAGGCACCGGCTGAAGGGTTTGCGGGTCGGCGACCATCAGGCCGTCGAGGGTCGGGTAGCGCACGCCTTGGCGAGACTTGATGCGTGCACGCGCTTCCAGCGAAAGCGCATCCCATTCGTCATGCCAGGCACACACGGTCACCGGGCCGTAGACCTCGGTCAGGCCATAGGTGTGGGTGACCTTGATGCCCATTTGCTCCACGGCGCCGATAACCTTGGCCGGTGGTGCGGCGCCGGCGACCATGGCCTGCACCGGGTGCTCGATGGCTGCCTTGGCCGCCTCGGGCATGTTGACCAGCGCGTTGAGCACGATCGGCGCACCGCACAGGTGGCTGACTTTGTGCTCGCGGATCAGGGTCAGGATCTTCTGCGGGTCGACCCGGCGCAGGAACACATGGGTGCCGGCCAGGGCGGTGATGGTCCAGGGGTAGCACCAGCCGTTGCAGTGGAACATCGGCAACGTCCACAGGTACACCGGGCGGTGGCCCATGGCCCAGGTCATCTGGTTACCCAGTGCGTTCAGGTAGGCGCCGCGGTGGTGGTAAACCACGCCCTTGGGGTTGCCGGTGGTGCCGGAGGTGTAGTTCAGCGAAATGGCCTGCCACTCGTCATCGGGCCATTCCCAGGCAAATTCCGGGTCGCCTTCGTTGAGCAGGGCCTCATAGTCCAGCTCGCTGACCGCGCGGCCCTCGCCGTACTCCGGGTCATCCACATCAACCACCAGCGGCGGGTGTTCAAGCAGTGCCAGAGCGCCTTCGATGACTGCATGGAACTCGCGGTCGGTGATCAGCACCTTGGCCTCGCCATGCTGCAGCATGAAGGCGATGGCCTCGGCATCCAGGCGCACGTTCAGGGTATTGAGCACGGCACCGGTCATGGGTACGCCGAAGTGTGCCTCGAGCATGGTCGGGGTGTTGGGCAGCATCACTGCCACGGTGTCGCCACGGCCAATGCCACGACCGGCCAGGGCGCTGGCCAGGCGCCGACAGCGTTGGTAGGTTTCTTGCCAGTTGCGGCGGATGGCGCCGTGGATGACGGCCGGGTAGTTGCCGTACACGGCAGCAGTGCGTTCGATGAAGCTCAGCGGGGTGAGGGCGACATGGTTGACGGCAGCGGGCATCAGGCCCTGGGCATAGATCGACATGCGGTAATCCTGTAAGGGAGGCAGGCGCAGCCTGTGCACCTGGCCCCCGATGGCTGATTGTTAGCTCTGTTCAGGGTGCAGGGGGCGGACGGTGGGCCGCCCCCTCTGTCGCAGTTTTACGCGAGTCGCTATGGTCTTAGGAATATCGACTATAGCAATATAGTAAAACTACTATAAAAACAGGCCGCCTACCGTGGATGACACTGCTTACCCCTTGCTTGCCAAAGACCCGCAACCCAGTCTGTTGCTGGCCAGTGATGCAAGCCCGCTGGCACTCAACCCGGCATTGCAGGCCTGGGTCGCCGAAGGGCCCGAGCTGGCTCGCTGGCTGCCGGCCAATTGCGCTGCCCTGGTGCGTGCCTGTCTGCGTCAGCATCGGGCGATCAGCGATGTCGAAGTGCAGGTCGGCGAACGCATCGTGTTGTGGACGTTCATGCCGGACAACCAGGGCCAGCAGGTCCTGGGCCGCTGCCGCGATGCCAGTGAAGAGCGCCATGGCGCACGCGAAGCCAGCCGCGCCCGGCGCCTGTATCGGCTGATCATCGAAAACACCACCGACCTGATTTCCCGGCACAGCCCCGATGGCCGCTTTCTCGATGCCTCACCGGCAGCCTACCGCCTGCTCGGCCTGTGGCCCGAGCAGCTGCGTGGCATGCCTGTACATACCCTGCTGCATCCGCGCGAGCGGCGTCAGGTACTGCGCCAGGCCGCTGCCGCGCTGGACCAGGACGGCTACCACACGATGACTTGCCGGGTACGCCAGGCGACAGGTGACTACCGCTGGTTCGAAATCGCGAGCCGGGCGATCCGCGAGACCTACACCGGCGCGGTGGTGGAGGTGGTCAGCGTGTCCCGCGACATCACCTTGCGCATCGAAGCGCAGGAAAGCCTGGCGCACAGTGCCCGCCTCGCTACCCTGGGCGAGCTGGCCTCGGGCATCGCCCACGAGATCAATCAGCCACTGGCTGCGGTGGTCAACTATGCCAACGCCAGTCAGCGTTACCTGCAGGGCCTGGAACGTGATCCCCAGGCGCGCGAGCGGGTTGGCCAGGGCCTGCAGCGTATCAGCGAACAGGCCACCCATGCCGCCGAAGTGATCCGCCGTCTGCGAGCCTTCCTGCGCAAGGGGCCGCGCCGCCTGCAGGCACTGGACGTGGCCGAGCTGGCCTGCGAAGCCATGCGCCTGTGCGCCTGGGAAGCCGCGCGGGACCAGGTGCAGGTGGAACTTCGCATGAGCGCTCAACTGCCCTTGGTGTATGCCGACCGGGTGCTGCTGGAGCAGGTGCTGCTCAACCTGCTGCGCAATGCCATCGATGCCAATCGCGAGCAGCAGGGTGAGCGGCCGTCACGTATCCTGCTCTGCGCGGCGCGCGATGGCGATGGGGTGCTGGTCGAGGTAGCTGACCAAGGCCCGGGCGTGGCACCCGAGCGGCTGGATGAAATCTTCACGCCCTTTACCACCAGCAAGGCCGACGGCCTGGGCTTGGGCTTGAGCATGAGCCGCAGCCTGATCGAAGGCTTCGGTGGGAGCCTGTGGGCGCGGGCGGGTGACAACGGCGGTCTGGTACTGTGCTGCCGGCTGGCGGTCAGCAGGGAATAAGGGGAGGCAGTGTTGCAAGCAAAAGTGTATGTGGTCGATGACGACCAGGGTATGCGCGACTCTACGGTCTGGCTGCTGCAGTCGGTGGGCCTGCAAGCCTTGCCGTTCGCCAGCGGGCAGGCGTTTCTCGACGCCTGCGTCGATGATGGGCCCGCGTGTGTGCTGTTGGACGTGCGCATGCCGGGACTGGGCGGGTTGGCTGTGCAGCAGGCGATGCGCGAGCGTGGCCTGATGGTGCCGGTGATCTTCGTCAGCGGTCATGCCGATGTGCCGATCGTGGTGCGGGCGTTCAAGGCCGGCGCCTGCGACTTCATCGAAAAACCCTACAACGACCAGTTGCTGCTCGACAGCGTTCAGGCTGCGCTGGAGCACGCCGGGCTGGCGCGACAGGGCGATCAGGCACTGGCCTTGGTGCAGGCGCGCATC
The DNA here is from genome assembly GCF_030418155.1 of Pseudomonas sp. 2,4-D. Taxonomy (NCBI): domain Bacteria; kingdom Pseudomonadati; phylum Pseudomonadota; class Gammaproteobacteria; order Pseudomonadales; family Pseudomonadaceae; genus Pseudomonas; species Pseudomonas sp. 2,4-D. Next base: position 3,818 of record NZ_JAUHUI010000022.1, on the reverse strand, counting down.
GACGGCCTGACGCCGCGTGAGCGAGACGTCTTCGTACCGTTGGCCCAAGGGTTGAACAACCGCGAGATTGCCGAGCAGTTGGGCATCAGCGTCAAGACCGTGGACCTGTACCGAGGCCGGGTGATGAAGCGGTTGCAGGCGGGCAGCCTCGCAGAGCTGGTGGGAATGGCGATTGCTTGCGGGGCGGTGGAGGCGTTGGGCCTGCGAGCACGTTAGCCGCCCTTACGCAGGCCCTGGCAGGGGCGGCCTTGTGTGTCGCGATGGGCCGCAGGGCGCGCCTGCGGGGGCGGTGTGACCGGCAGAAAACACGAATATTTCATAGCTGCCTAATGAAGGCTTTGACATTAACTGCCTAAGCAGTAATATTTCTACACACTTAACTGAGCAGTCAACGATGGCCCATTTCTCCCCCGAAAACTTTCAGACCTGCGCCATCGGCATGTTGCTGGGCCGCGCAGCGATCCTCAAAGACCGCATTCTTGACTGGCACCTGGAGTCAGAGGGCGTCACCGCCGCGCAGTTCAAAGTGCTGATCATCGTCACCCAGTACCAGGTGGATACCCCGGCCGAACTGTGCCGTTACCTGGGCCTGGACAGCGGTTCGATGACCCGCATGCTCGACCGCCTCGAGCAGAAGGAGCTGATCGTGCGCAACCGCTGCGCCGACGACCGTCGCCAGGTGCGCCTGGCACTCACCGCCGACGGTCAGCGCCTGGCCAACCGCCTGCCGGAAATCGGCGCCGCCGCCATGAACGAGTTGTGCGGCGTGCTGGCACCAGAGGAGCTCAAAACCCTGGAAGGCCTGCTGGCCAAGGTGCTGCTCGGTGCTGGCGACCCGTTGACGATCCGCCGCTTCGGCGACCGTTGAACCCTGTAACGAATTATCCAAGGTATTGTCATGGCCACTCCCACAGACACCCCGACTACCTCCGTCGCGCCTGAGCCGTCGCGCAAGCGCAAGGCTTGGCTGCTTGGCCTGCTGTTGCTGCTGATCCTTGCCGGGGTCGGTACCTGGGCCTGGTACAGCATTGTCGGGCGTTGGCACGAAAGCACCGACGATGCCTACGTCAACGGCAACGTGGTGGAGATCACCCCGCTGGTCGCTGGCACCGTTACCAGCATCGGGGCCGATGACGGCGACCTGGTCCATGCCGGCCAGGTATTGCTGCAATTCGACCCGGCCGACAGCGAAGTGGCCTTGCAGTCCGCCGAAGCCAAGCTGGCACGCAGCGTGCGGCAGGTGCGGGGGCTGTACAGCAACGTCGACTCGCTGAAGGCTCAACTGGAAACGCGCCAAGCCGAACTGCGCAAGGCGCAGCAGGACTTCAACCGGCGCAAGGTGCTGGCTGACAGCGGTGCGATTGCCGCAGAAGAACTGTCCCATGCCCGCGACGACCTGAGCGTTGCCCAGGCCGCCGTCAACAGCGCGCGCCAACAGCTCAGCACCAGCAGCGCGCTGGTCGACGACACCGTGGTGTCCTCGCACCCCGATGTCATGGCTGCAGCTGCCGACCTGCGCCAGGCTTACCTCGACCACGCCCGCACCACATTGGTCGCGCCGGTCACCGGCTACGTCGCCAAGCGTACCGTCCAGTTGGGCCAGCGCCTGCAGCCGGGCACCGCGACCATGGCGGTCATCCCGCTGGATCAGGTGTGGATCGATGCCAACTTCAAGGAAACCCAGCTGCGAGAGATGCGCATCGGCCAGCCGGTGGAAATCACCGCTGATGTGTATGGCAGCGAGGTCAAATACAGCGGGACGGTCGACAGCCTTGGCGCGGGCACCGGCAGCGCCTTTGCCTTGCTGCCAGCGCAGAACGCAACCGGTAACTGGATCAAGATTGTCCAGCGAGTACCCGTGCGCATCCACCTCAGCCCCGACCAGCTCAAGGACCACCCGCTACGTATCGGCCTGTCCACCGTGGTTGAAGTCGACCTGCATGACCAGAGCGGCCCGGCCCTGGCCCAGCAGCCACCGCAGAAGGCCAGCTACACCACCCAGGTGTATGACCACCAGTTGATCGAAGCCGACAACCTGATCGCCCGGCTGATTCACGAGAACAGCGCAACCGGCAAGACGGCGCAACGATGAGCAACAACGCCGCTGCCCAGTTCACGCCGCCGAGTTTGCTGCTGACCACCATCGGGCTGTCGCTCGCGACGTTCATGCAGGTGCTCGACACCACCATCGCCAACGTGGCCCTGCCGACCATTTCCGGCAACCTGGGGGTGAGCTACGAGCAAGGCACCTGGGTCATCACCTCGTTCGCGGTGAGCAACGCTATCGCCTTGCCGCTGACCGGCTGGCTGAGCCGGCGCTTTGGTGAAGTGAAACTGTTCATCTGGGCCACGCTGCTGTTCGTGCTGGCTTCGTTCCTGTGCGGTATCGCCCAGTCGATGCCCGAGCTGGTCGGCTTTCGTGTCTTGCAGGGCGTGGTCGCCGGGCCGCTTTACCCGATGACCCAGACCCTGCTGATTGCTGTCTACCCCCCGGCAAAACGGGGGATGGCACTGGCGCTGCTGGCGATGGTCACGGTGGTGGCACCGATTGCCGGGCCGATTCTTGGGGGCTGGATTACCGATAGCTACAGCTGGCCATGGATCTTCTTCATCAACGTGCCCATCGGCCTGTTCGCTGCTGCCGTGGTGCGCCAGCAGATGCGCACGCGCCCGGTGGTCACCAGCCGCCAGCCGATGGATTACATTGGCCTGCTGACCCTGATTATCGGCGTCGGTGCCTTGCAGGTAGTGCTGGACAAGGGTAACGACCTGGACTGGTTCGAGTCGTCGTTCATCATTGTCGGCAGCTTGATTTCGGTAGTGTTCCTGGCGGTGTTCGTGATCTGGGAGCTGACCGACCGGCACCCGGTGGTCAACTTGCGCCTGTTCGTGCACCGCAACTTCCGCATTGGCACCATTGTGCTGGTCGGGGGGTATGCCGGGTTCTTCGGTATCAACCTGATCCTTCCGCAGTGGTTGCAGACGCAGATGGGCTATACCGCGACTTGGGCAGGTCTGGCGGTGGCGCCGATCGGTTTGCTGCCGGTGATCATGTCGCCGTTCGTGGGCAAATATGCGCACCGGTTCGACTTGCGGGTGCTGGCTGGGTTGGCGTTTCTGGCGATCGGCACCAGTTGCTACATGCGTGCCGGTTTCACCAGCGAGGTGGACTTCCAGCACGTGGCCTTGGTGCAGTTGTTCATGGGGATTGGCGTGGCGTTGTTCTTCATGCCGACCTTGAGCATTCTGCTGTCTGACTTGCCGCCGCACCAGATTGCCGACGGTTCGGGGCTGGCTACATTCCTGCGAACCTTGGGCGGGAGTTTTGCGGCTTCGTTGACCACCTGGATCTGGATTCGTCGGGCGGACCAGCACCATGCCTATCTGAGCGAGCACATCAGCCAGTTCGACCCGACGACGCGGCATACCCTTGAGCAGTTGGGCGGGGCCAGCCCGCAGAGTTATGCGCAGCTGGAGCAGATACTCAATGGGCAGGCTTACATGATGTCCACGGTGGATTACTTCACCTTGATGAGCTGGGTGTTTGCCGGGTTGATTCTGCTGGTGTGGTTCGCCAAGCCGCCCTTTACCGCCAAGGCGGGGCCTGCATCGGCAGGGCATTGAGCTAAACACAAGGCAAGATCCCGATGCTCTCGCTCTCGCTCTCGCTCTCGCTCTCGCTCTCGCTCTCGCTTCGGCTTTTGATTTTGCTTCTAAGCGCGCGATAGCCCAGGCGCCGCTGATTGCGACTTCAGGAGGCCGAGCGTAGGGCTTGCGAAGGGAGGTGACGGGCATGGATGCCCGTCAAGCGCTGAGGC
>NZ_JAUHUI010000082.1:0-3062 GCF_030418155.1 Pseudomonas sp. 2,4-D | reverse complement strand
GAGAGTAGGTCATCGTCAAGATTCATTTCGCAAAACCCCTATCTGCGTATGCAGGTAGGGGTTTTGTCTTTGTGGGCTTAAAAATCCTGGCCTTGCCAATGCTCCTCCCTGTGATTGCGATACCCGGCCTCTCCTGCAGGCCCTTTTCCTATGCAAGCCAACAGCCCATGGCTATCATGCCTGCCTTATTCCAAGTCGAGACTGGCATGCTGAAGTTGTTGAATCTCCTCAAGGACGGTCGGTTCCATTCCGGAGAAGCTCTGGGGGCAGCCCTAGGGGTGAGTCGCAGCGCAGTTTGGAAACAGCTGCAGCATCTGGAAAGTGAGCTGAACCTCACCATTCACAAAGTTCGTGGGCGCGGTTACCAGTTGGCTGCGCCACTGGCGTTGCTTGAGACGCAGGCAATCGCCGGATTCGCCGTGGGCGAACAGTGGCCGGTATTCATCCACGAAACGATCGACTCGACCAATGCCGAAGGCTTGCGCCTTGCCAGTGAAGGGCAGGCGGCTCCATTTCTGGTTCTGGCTGAGCGCCAGAGCGCCGGACGGGGTCGGCGCGGCCGACAGTGGGTCAGTCCATTTGCTGAAAATCTCTATTACAGCCTGGTGCTGCGCGTCGATGGAGGCATGCGTCAGCTAGAGGGGTTGAGCTTGGTAGTGGGGTTGGCGGTAATGCGCACCTTGCAGGCGTTCGGTGTAAAGGATGTCGGGCTCAAATGGCCTAATGATGTGTTGGTACGTGGGCAGAAGATCACCGGGATTCTCCTGGAATTGGTCGGCGATCCTGCAGATGTCTGTCATGTGGTGCTAGGCATTGGTATCAATGTAAACATGCAGGTAAACGAACAGGTCGATCAGCAGTGGACCTCAATGCGGCGTGAGGTTGGTGTAGTCATAGATCGGAATCACTTGGTCGCACTGCTCAGTCAGCAACTACAGCACGAATTGGCGCGCCATCGCCGCTACGGCTTTGCCGCATTCCAGGAGGAGTGGGAGCAGGCGCACTTGTGGCAGGGGCGCAATGTATCGCTGGTTGCTGGTAATACACGTATTGATGGCGTGGTTCTTGGCGTCGACGGGCAGGGTGGTTTGCGCCTTGAGGTGGACGGGATGGAAAAGAGCTTCAGTGGTGGTGAGCTCAGTTTGAGGTTGCGTGATGATTCTTGAGCTCGATTGCGGTAACAGCTTCATCAAGTGGCGGGTGATCCATGTCGCCGATGCTGTGATTGAAGGTGGTGGGATCGTCGATTCCGATCAGGCGCTGGTGGCCGAAGTGGCTGCGCTCGCTTCAGTGCGCCTCACGGGTTGCCGTATTGTCAGTGTGCGCAGCGAAGAAGAAACCGATGCGCTTTGCGCGTTGATTGCTCAGGCATTTGCCGTGCAGGCGAAGGTTGCCCACCCTGTCCGTGAAATGGCAGGTGTGCGCAATGGCTATGACGACTATCAGCGCCTGGGTATGGATCGTTGGCTGGCGGCGCTGGGGGCGTTTCACCTGGCCAAGGGCGCGTGCCTGGTGATTGACCTGGGTACCGCGGCAAAAGCGGACTTCGTTTCTGCAGATGGCGAGCATCTTGGGGGCTACATCTGCCCGGGTATGCCATTGATGCGTAGCCAGCTGCGCACTCACACCCGTCGTATCCGCTATGACGATGCCTCCGCGGAGCGCGCATTGAACAGCTTGTCACCAGGTCGCTCGACTGTCGAAGCGGTAGAGCGCGGTTGCGTATTGATGCTCCAGGGCTTTGCCTACACCCAGCTTGAGCAGGCTCGTGTGTTATGGGGTGAGGAGTTCACCGTGTTCCTCACTGGCGGTGATGCGCCGCTGGTGAGGGCGGCCCTGCCACAGGCGCGAGTCGTGCCTGACCTGGTTTTCGTTGGCCTGGCTATGGCCTGCCCATTGGATTGAGGTGCCTATGCGCTGGTTGTTTCTGCTGTTATTGGTGCTCAACGTCTTTTATTACGTATGGCATCAACAGGAAGCCCCGCTGAAGGTCAAGGAAGTCGCCCCGTTGTCGCTGTACAAGGGAAATCAGCAAGAAATCCGTCTGTTGCGTGAAACAGGTGTGTCGGCACCGCCCAAGCGTCGTGATGAATGCCTGGTAGTCGGAGGTGTGAAGGGGCAGGAGCAGTTGGATGCGCTGCGCCAACGCCTGCTGAGTCTGGATATTGCCACCTTGCCGGTGTCAGGGCAGCTGCCTGGGGCGGATGGTCGCTGGCTCAAGGTTGCTCCGGAAAGCGAGCGTTTGCTGGACCAAACGGTTCTCTTGGCTCTTTCCAATGATTTCAAAGACTTAAAACATAAAATTATTTTCTGCCAGGGTATTGCAACTGACGAATAGCTTGATAGAATGGCGCCCGCTTCACAGGGAACACCACTCAGGTGGTAGAGCTGGAAGCAGTGTCAAAGCAGCTAAGTTTCAGATTTGATTGAAAAAATTTGAAAAAACGCTTGACACTAGGACGGCAGACAAATAGAATGCCGGCCACATCTGGAGGGATTCCCGAGCGGTCAAAGGGGACGGACTGTAAATCCGTTGCGAGAGCTTCGAAGGTTCGAATCCTTCTCCCTCCACCAGTTTTAGCGAGAGCCGCAAGCTCCGCGGGTATAGTTTAGTGGTAGAACCTCAGCCTTCCAAGCTGATGATGCGGGTTCGATTCCCGCTACCCGCTCCAAGTTTGCCGGATTTTGCACAAAGTGTTTCGCTCTTGTAGCTCAGTTGGTAGAGCACACCCTTGGTAAGGGTGAGGTCAGCGGTTCAAGTCCGCTCAAGAGCTCCATATAAACAAGGCAGATATGAAAATATCTGCCTTTGTTTTATCAGCGCAAGACTATTTCTTCTGCGGAGGATTGTATCGATGGCTAAGGAAAAGTTTGATCGTTCCCTTCCCCACGTTAACGTCGGCACTATCGGCCACGTTGACCACGGTAAGACCACTCTGACCGCAGCTCTGACTCGCGTTTGCTCCGAAGTTTTCGGTTCGGCAATCGTTGAGTTCGACAAGATCGACTCGGCTCCGGAAGAAAAAGCGCGCGGTATCACCATCAACACCGCTCACGTCGAG
>NZ_JAUHUI010000021.1:0-89593 GCF_030418155.1 Pseudomonas sp. 2,4-D | reverse complement strand
CGCCCTTGTGTTGCGAAAGGGCTGCGTAGCAAGCCCCAGGTTCTTCAAGCCACCGCTCGTATAGGGCTGGACACTGCCATGACCCCGAACAAACCCACCCTGCACCCTCGCAACCGCCACCAGGGTCGCTACGACTTCCCCAGCCTGATCAAGGCCCACCCTGATCTGGCCCGTTTCACCATCACCAACCCCCACGGCAAGCCCAGCATCGACTTTGCCAACCCCGAAGCCGTCCGCGTGTTCAACCGTGCACTGCTCAAGGCCCAGTACGGCATCCAGCACTGGGACATCCCGGCCGATTACCTGTGCCCGCCCATTCCTGGCCGTGCCGACTACATCCACGTAGCCGCCGATCTGTTGGCCGATGACAATGCCGGCGACGTCCCAAGGGGCGCCCAAGTGCGCGCGCTGGACATCGGCGTGGGGGCCAACTGCATCTATCCACTGCTGGGCTACAGCGACTACCGCTGGCGCTTCCTCGGCTCGGACATCGACCCGGTGGCTCTGGCCTCGGCCAAGGCTATCGTCCAGGCCAATGGCCTGGGCAAAGCCATTAACCTGCGCCAGCAGGCCAACCGAGCGCACATCCTCAGCGGCCTGCTGCAGGAGGGCGAACGCTTCGACCTGACCCTGTGCAACCCGCCCTTCCACGCCTCACGCGACGAAGCCACCCGCGGCAGCCAGCGCAAATGGAAGAACCTCGGCAAACAGGACCCCAAACGCAAGCTGCCCGTGCTGAACTTCGGTGGTCAGAACAATGAACTGTGGTGCGAAGGTGGCGAAATCCGCTTTGTCACCCAGCTGATTGGCGAAAGCGTGCAGTACGCCGAACGGGTACTTTGGTTCACCAGCCTGGTATCCAAGGCCAGCAACCTGCCGGGCATCGAGGCCGCGTTGAAGAAGTCCGGCGCCAAGGCCGTACGCATCATTGAGATGGGCCAGGGGCAGAAACAGAGCCGCATGGTCGCCTGGAGCTTCCATGACGACGCCGCACGCCAGGCCTGGCACGCCCAGCGTAAATCACAGGCATGAAAAAAGCGCGCCCGGGCAAGCCGGGCGCGGTTTCGTCAAAGCAACAATTATTTGTTGATGGCGTCGGTCAGCACTTTGGCTGGAACGAACTTGACGACTTTCTTGGCAGCGATTTCGATGGCAGCGCCAGTCGAAGGGTTGCGGCCGGTACGGGCAGGACGCTCGGAGACTTTCAGCTTGCCGATGCCTGGCAGAGTGATTTCAGCGCCGTTTTCCAGTTGGTCAGCAACGATCTGGCCCAGTTGCTCCAGAGCGTTCTTGGCGGTGGCTTTTGGCGCGGCGATCGATTCGGCGATGTCGGCAATCAGTTGGTCTTTGGTCAATGCCATGGTGGTGTTCCTTCCCTATCAAATTCGATGGTTAAGCAGCGGACTACGACGTTATCGGGCCAGCCCCTTGAAATGGAGGGCCGCGCCAATTGCGTATGTAGATACGAAAATCGGCGTTTGGTTCGACACGACGAAAGCATGCTGCCAGCAATGCGCCACACGAGGGGCGCAAGACCGCGCAAAACTACCACATGAATGGATAAATATCCGCTTCGCACTTTGATTAAATGCAGGTTTTTCGGGGGTTTCAGCTGAAAACACACAAAATTGAACAAAAAACGAACAACCGACATATCTGCCAACATACGGCCACTGCATCACCTCAGGTCTAGGTTAAACTTGGCAACTTTTGCAGCTCGCCGAGAATTCCATGCCAATCCGTCATTGCATCGTTCACCTGATCGACAAAAAGCCCGATGGCAGCCCCGCCGTGCTGCATGCTCGCGACTCCGAACTGGCTGCCTCCGATGCCATCGAAAACCTCCTGGCCGACCTCAATGACAGCTACAACGCCAAGCAAGGCAAGGCCTGGGGCTTTTTCCACGGCGAATCGGGCGCCTACCCGCTGAGCGGCTGGCTGAAGCAGTACCTGGATGAAGAAAAAGACTTCACCGCCTTCAGCCGCGTGGCTGTCGAGCATCTGCAGAAGCTGATGGAAGAGTCCAACCTGTCCACCGGCGGCCACATCCTGTTTGCCCACTATCAGCAAGGCATGACCGAGTACCTGGCAATCGCCCTGCTGCACCATAGCGAAGGCGTGGCGGTGAATGCCCAGCTCGACGTGACCCCTTCCCGTCACCTCGACCTTGGCCAGCTGCACCTGGCAGCACGCATCAACCTGTCGGAGTGGAAGAACAACCAGAACTCCAGGCAGTATATTTCGTTCATCAAGGGCAAGAACGGCAAGAAGGTGTCGGATTACTTCCGCGACTTCATCGGCTGCCAGGAAGGCGTCGACGGCCCGGGCGAAACCCGCACCCTGCTCAAGGCCTTCAGCGATTTCGTCGAAAGCGAAGACCTGCCGGAAGAATCCGCCCGCGAAAAGACCCAGACCCTGGTCGAGTACGCCACCACCCAGACCAAGCTGGGCGAGCCGGTGACGCTCGAAGAGCTGTCCAGCCTGATCGACGAGGACCGCCCCAAAGCGTTCTACGACCACATCCGCAACAAGGACTACGGCCTGTCGCCGGAAATTCCTGCTGACAAACGCACCCTCAATCAGTTCCGCCGTTTCACCGGGCGTGCCGAGGGGCTGTCGATCAGCTTCGAGGCACATCTGCTGGGGGACAAGGTAGAGTATGACGAAGCAGCGGGGACCTTGATCATCAAGGGGCTGCCGACAACCTTGGTGGATCAGCTGAAGCGCCGCAAGGACTGATTTCCCCCAAGCCGCCAAAGGAGGCCACCAGTGCCTCCTTCGCCGACTTGCGCAGCCGCTTCACCAACCGCTCCTGGCGCAGCGCCGCGCCCTTGTCCGGCCACTGCTCCACATACACCAGCGCCTGGGCCGGGCTGGTCTTGAAATAGCGGGCGCCCTGCCCTTTCTGATGCGCGGCGAACCGACGCTGCGGGTCATCGCTGATGCCGCAATACAACGAGCCATTGGCTGCCCTTACCAGATAGACAAACCAGGGCTTACCAACGGCAGGTCCGACGACGTCACTCACCCTGGGCCTGCTGGAATGCGCGCAACCCCTTGAATGCCTGCAGGCGGACCTTGTTCTGCATCAGCGGCGACCACCCCAGCAGCATTCCAGGAACACCCAACGCTTGCCGCGACCAGCGCCACAGGTCAAAGGTGTCGTCATGCTGGCAAATCAGCCCATCACGAATGACAAAGCGTGCCTGGATATCGTTGACCACAACACGGCCGGTCTGGCTGAACAGGTAGGTAGCCACCCAGTGCGCGCTGCCACTGTGCTCATCTGCGCGTATGCTGTCGAATGTCAGGGTGAAGTTCTTGGCGCGGGTGGTGAGCATCCGCCACATATCGCCTGCGTCCTTGCCGCGCAGGGTGCCGAACACCGGGTCGCTGAAAACGATATCGTTGCTGTAGCAGGCCAGCATGGCGTCGGCATCCAGGCGCTGGAAAGCCTGGTAGAAACGGGTAATCAGGGCGCGGTTGGCATCGCTCATTGGGGGCTGGTCCGTCCTAGGTTCGAAAACTGCACGATAATCTGCCCCGGTGCCTTATGCCAGTCCCGCCCTCTTGGCAGGCACGAGGACGGGACTGCTAAAACAGGCCTCAGACTTTTTCGCAGGTCGCCTGCACATGCAGCGCCCGCCCGGCACCCAGCCCAAATACGACGGCACCAACGCCCAGCACCGCAAAAATCCAACCCAGTGCCGCCCAGCCGCCGGTCAGGTCATGCACCAGCCCCACCGCAAAAGGCCCCATCGAGGCCAGGGTATAACCCACCCCTTGGGCCATGCTCGACAAGTTCGCCGCCACGTGGGCGTCCTTCGAGCGCAGCACGATCAAGGTCAGCGCCAGGGCAAAGGTACCGCCCTGCCCCAGGCCCAGCACAATGGCCCACCCCCACAGTCCGGAAAGTGGCGCATACAGGCAACCGAACAGCCCCGCCAGCGTACCCGACATGACCACCACGATTGCCAGCCGCTGGTCCTTGCCGCGGGTGGCCAGCCAGGGGGCGCTGAGCGAGCTGATCAACTGCACGATTACCGACCCTGACAGCACCAAACCTGCCTCGGTCGGGGTGAGGCCGCGGCCGATCAGGATCGATGGCAACCAACCGAACACGATGTAAGCCAGTGATGACTGCAGGCCCATATACAGGGTCACCTGCCAGGCCAGTGGGTCACGCCACAAGCCTCGCACGCGATAGGCCACCTTGTGCAGGCCATGCCCCTGACGGGCCTGTGGCAGCCACACCAGCATGGCCAGCAAGGCCGGCAGCACCCAGAAGCCCAACCCGAGTGCCCAGCTGCCGTCGAAATGCTGGGCCAAAGGTACGGTGGCACCTGCGGCCATGGCCGCGCCCAGGCATAATGCCATGGTGTATACACCGGTGAGCGTGCCAGCATGCTGTGGAAAGTCGCGCTTGACGATACCTGGCAACAATACGCCGATAATGCCGATGCTGGCCCCCGCCATCAGGCTGCCGAGGAACACCCCGATAGCCCCAAAAGTACTCCGTACCACGAGGCCAAGTGCCAGGGTGAGGAGGATGCCAAGAATCACCCGCTCGCTGCCAAAGCGCCGAGCCAGCAACGGCGCCAAGGGCGCAAACAGGCCCAGGCAGAGCACCGGCAAGGTGGTCAGCAAGCCAGCCTGTGAAGCATTCAGCCCCAAGCCTTCAGATACTTGGCCCAGCACCGGCGCCATGCTCGATAATGCCGGGCGCAGGTTCAAGGCCACCAGCACCAGGCCCATCAGCAACAGCCAGGGCCGCCGCAACACCACAGCCTGCTGCTGGACCTGTTCGTCGTCAGCTTCAGCGTCGATCAGCAGCTCATCGAGATCCCGCTCGTTCGATGGGGTATTACGGGTGATGGATTCAGCCATGGCCTTCTCGGTGTCAGGATTCAATGAGGGTACGGGTCAGGCGCTTGGCCCGTTCAGCGTCACGTTGCTCGATGGCGTCGAGGATTTGCCCGTGCAAGTCGAACGTGGCCTGGCAGCGCGGAACGGTGGCCATATTGTGCTGCAGAGCGGCAGCCACGACCCCGGAAAAGTAACGGTACAGTTCGCTTAATGCCGGATTATGGGCGGCATCGACCAACCGCTGATGAAACACCAGGTCGCAGGCCACATAGGCATCGACATCGCCGTGAAAATGCCCGGCACTGCCTTCCAGGGCATCCCGTAGCGCTTGCAGGTCGGCATCGGTACGGCGCAAGGCCGCCAGCCCGACGGCCTCCGCCTCGAGGATATGGCGGGTTTCACGGGCCTGCTCGGGCGTACACCGGGACATCGCGTGCACCGCCTGCAGCGGGTCCTGGGCAGTGCGCAGGTAGCTGCCGTCGCCCTGGCGAATTTCCACCAGGCCACTGAACGCCAGCACGCGCATGGCCTCACGCACGGTGTTGCGGCTGATGCCCAGCTGCAAGGCAAGCTCTGGCTCGGTAGGCAGGCGCTGACCGACCTGCCAATCGCCCAGCACGATGCATTCGCGCATGCGCTCTACCGCCAACTCCACCAGGGAGCGCTTGGTCAGCTCAGTATTCATGCCACTCAACCAATCATCCGACGAATTGCTGCAGCTTACTGGATTGCAGGCAAAGAGGTAAACCACCTGGTATTTCTGCCAGTTGTGGGCATGCCACTTTGTTGCAACGCTCGTTGCGTGCTTTCAAGGATGCGCCCCCATGCGACTGGCAAGTTTGCTGTTATTGCTGTTCCTGGCCCTTCAGCCGGGCTGTGACCCGGCCCGACACCCGAGCCGCCCTAAGACCTTGCTCATCGGCCTTGATGGCGTGCAATTGCAGCAGTACCTGCAACTGGGCGATGCGACCAACCTGAAACAGCGGCTGCACTATGGAAGGGCTTACGCCGGGGGGATCAATGGTAAAGCCAGCGAGCAACCCACCTTGAAAGGCCCTGGCTGGATCACTTTGCTGACTGGCGTGTGGAGCGACAAGCATGGCGTTGAATCGGACGACGACTCCCAACGGGTCAACCGGGCGTTTCCTAGCCTGTTCAAGCGGCTACGCCTGGCCTACCCCAATGCCTACCTCTCCAGCATCGTCAGCTGGTCGCCCATCAACACGGCGTTTCTGCTGGAGGACGCTCATGACGCCGATGTACGCGAAAGTGGTTTGCCAGATGAACAGGTGATTGAGCGTACGTTGCAGACCCTTGGTGACACACCCGCTGACTTCACGTTCATTCAACTGGACGAACCTGACCAGATCGGACATCAAAGGGGTTATGGTGAGCACTATGCGCAGTCGTTACGCAAGGCCGACAATGAGATCGGGTGGCTATTGGACAAGGTAGACCAGCGGCGTCGCATGTTCCCACAGGAAGACTGGCTGGTACTCGTCAGTACCAACCATGGCCGGGACTATTGGGGAAAAGGCCATGGTGGCGCTTCGGAGCAGGAAAAGAGCATCTTCATCGCCAGCAACAAACCGTTGAATCAGGAACTGACCGAGCTGAGCATTCCTGTGGAAATGCCTGGGCCCGGAGGTCTGTACGGGCTTCCCGCGCAGACCTCCGTAGCGCCCACGGTGTTGCGCCACATGGGCCTCAAGCTGCAGCCGGAATGGCTATTGGACGGCACGCCTTTACTGGGTGATACCGGCGTGCGCAAGGCGCGGGCCGACGAAAACAAAGGACGGCTACGCTGGAACAGTAACGCCAAGGGTTATCTGACCATCATCAAGAACGGCCATGTGGTTGCCCAGGTTGCGGCCAGAGACGAGCAATGGACCGATCCGGAGGGGATGGACAAGCAGAACGATTATGCGCTGGTGCTGGATGGTACACCGGCGGCAGTGCGCAACAGGCCGACAGCCAAACCGTTTGTAATCGAAGATCGCCGCTATTAATCCCTTGAGAAGCAACAGCTCTGCCGTTCCTCAAGGGCTGGCGCGCCCCCCCGTAGGAGCGGGTTCACCCGCGAAAGGGCCGGCCCTGCTGGCCAATTTCACCAGCCGTTCAGCGTTGCCGCCGCTACCGTATTCGCGGGTAAACCCGCTCCTACATTGGACGCGCACAGGCTGTTGTAGGAGCGGGTTCACCCGCGAATGGGCCGGGCCTGCTGGCCAATTTCCACCGGCCGTTCGCCGCTGCCGCCGCTACCGTATTCGCGGGTAAACCCGCTCCTACACGTCAGTTCAACGCATCCAGCAGTGCCTGGTTCATTTCCGGCGTACCGATGGTAATCCGCAGGAACTGGGCAATACGCGGTTGCTTGAAGTGACGCACGATCACGCCCTGCTCACGCAAGCGTGCCGCCAGCTCGCCGGCATCCTGCTGCGGGTGGCGGGCGAAGATGAAGTTGGCAGCCGACGGCAGCACCTCAAAGCCCTTGGCCTGCAGCTGACCGACCAACATCTCGCGGCTGTCTATCACCTTGCGACAGGTTTCCTCGAAGTACTCACGGTCTTCGAACGCCACCGCCGCGCCGACGATAGCTGCACGGTCCAGTGGATAGGAGTTGAAGCTGTTCTTGATCCGCTCCAACGCCTCGATCAGGTCCGGGTGCCCCACCGCCAGGCCAACTCGCAGCCCCGCCAGCGAGCGCGACTTCGACAGCGTCTGGGTAACCAGCAGGTTATCGTAGCGATCCACCAGGCTGATCGCCGTTTCACCACCGAAATCGATGTAGGCCTCATCCACAACCACCACCGAATCACGGTTGGCCTGCAGAAGTTGCTCCACCACCTGCAACGGCATCAGGCAACCGGTCGGCGCGTTGGGGTTGGGGAAGATGATGCCAGCGTTGGGCTTTCTGTAGTCCTCAATGCGGATCTGGAACTGCTCATCCAGGGCCACCTGTTCGAAGGCAATGCCGTACAGGCCGCAGTAGACCGGGTAGAAGCTGTAGCTGATGTCCGGGAACAGCAGCGGCGCATCGTGCTGGAACAGGCCGTGGAAGATGTGCGCCAGCACCTCGTCCGAGCCGTTGCCGACAAACACCTGCGTCGGGGTCACGCCGTAGTACTCGGCCACCGCTTGCTTGAGACGGTCACCGTTCGGGTCCGGGTACAGGCGCAGGTTATCGTTCAGCTCGCCGCGCATGGCCTCCAGCGCCCTGGGCGACGGGCCATAGGGGTTTTCGTTGGTGTTCAGCTTGACCAGGCGGGCCAGCTTGGGTTGCTCGCCCGGCACGTAAGGCACCAGGTCCTTGACGAAGGGGCTCCAGAATCGACTCATGCTCAGTTCCCCTTCTCTTGGGTCAAAATACGGTATTCAGCGCTGCGGGCGTGGGCGGTCAGCGACTCGCCACGGGCCAGGACCGAGGCAGTGTGGCCCAGTTCGGACGCGCCCTGTTCGGAGCAGAAGATGATCGACGAACGCTTCTGGAAGTCATACACCCCCAGCGGCGACGAAAAACGCGCGGTACCTGAAGTGGGCAGCACGTGGTTAGGGCCAGCGCAGTAATCGCCCAGCGCTTCGCTGGTGTGGCGGCCCATGAAGATCGCGCCAGCGTGGCGAATGTGTGGCAGCCAGGCTTGCGGGTCGGCCACCGACAGCTCCAGGTGCTCCGGTGCGATGCGGTTGGCCACGTCCATGGCCTGCTGCATGTCACGTACCTGGATCAGCGCACCACGGCCATTGATCGACTTCTCGATGATATCGGCACGTTCCATGGTCGGCATCAGCTTGTCGATGCTGGCAGCCACGCGATCGAGGAAAGCGGCATCCGGGCTGACCAGGATGGCCTGGGCGTCTTCGTCGTGCTCGGCCTGGGAGAACAGGTCCATGGCGATCCAGTCCGGGTCGGTCTGGCCGTCGCACACCACGAGAATTTCCGAGGGGCCGGCGATCATGTCAATGCCTACCTGGCCGAACACGTGGCGTTTGGCGGTGGCAACGTAGATGTTGCCCGGGCCGACGATCTTGTCCACCTGCGGCACGCTTTCAGTCCCGTAGGCCAGCGCAGCCACGGCCTGGGCGCCACCGACGGTGAACACCCGGTCGACACCGGCGATGCAGGCAGCCGCCAGCACCAGCTCGTTGACCTCACCACGCGGGGTCGGTACCACCATCACCACTTCAGCCACGCCGGCAACCTTGGCCGGGATGGCGTTCATCAGCACCGACGACGGGTACGACGCCTTGCCGCCCGGCACATACAGGCCAGCACGGTCCAGCGGGGTGACCTTCTGGCCGAGCACGGTGCCGTCGGCCTCGGTGTACTGCCAGGAATCCTGCTTCTGCCGCTCGTGATAAATGCGCACACGGTTGGCGGCCTTTTCCAGGGCCTCGCGCTGGACCGGGGTAATACGGGTCAGCGCCAGTTCCAGGCGCGCGCGATTGAGGATCAGGTCGTCAATCGACTTGGCGTCAACACCATCGAAGCGCTGGGTGAATTCCACCAGCGCCGCATCACCGCGTTCACGCACGGCCTTGATGATGTCGAGCACCCGCTGATTGACCGCGTCATCGGACACACTTTCCCAGCTCAGCAGATGATCCAGATGTCGGGCGAAATCCGGATCAGCAGCGTTGAGACGGGCAATTGCAGTGGACACGGTCATGGCGAGGGCCTCGATTATTAGCGAATGCTCAGGCGCCCTAGGCTACCAGTCCATCCGCGCGGGCACCCGAGAAAAATGGCTATGACGCGGATAGACGGGCGCGACAGCGAAGGTCGCGCGCAGGAGTCAACCGCGGTGTCGCGATTCGACCGCTTGACGCAGCGTGTCGATCAGGCTCTGGATACGGGCGTGCTGCATTTTCATGGAGGCTTTGTTGACCACCAGGCGCGAGCTGATCGTGGCGATCAGTTCCTGGGGTTCCAGGCCGTTGGCACGCAGGGTGTTGCCGGTGTCGACCACGTCGATGATCTTGTCGGCAAGGTTGATCAGCGGCGCCAGCTCCATCGAGCCATACAGCTTGATGATGTCGACCTGGCGACCTTGTTCGGCATAGTAACGCTTGGCTACGTTGACGAACTTGGTGGCCACACGCAGGCGGCCCTTGGGCTCGGCTGCGCCGACTACGCCCGCGGTCATCAGCTTGCATTGAGCAATCTGCAGGTCCAGGGGCTCATACAGGCCCTGGCCGCCGTACTCCATCAGCACGTCCTTGCCGGCCACACCCAGGTCGGCAGCACCATGCTCGACATAGGTCGGCACGTCGGTGGCACGCACGATCAGCAGGCGCACATCGTCCTGCGTGGTAGGAATGATCAGTTTGCGGCTCTTGTCCGGGTTTTCGGTCGGCACGATGCCGGCCTCGGCGAGCAACGGCAAGGTATCGTCGAGAATACGGCCTTTGGAAAGCGCGATGGTCAACATTGGAACGTCGGTCCTTAAGCGGCTGCTGCCGGCCAGGTCATCGACCTGGCCGCATTCAATTCAATAGGTGCGTCCTTGCACCCGCGGGGTACTAGCCCGGTACGCGGCGGATTTTCGCGCCGAGCATCTGCAGTTTTTCCTCGATGCACTCGTAACCACGGTCGATGTGGTAGATGCGATCGATCAGGGTATCGCCTTCGGCAACCAGCGCCGACAGCACCAGGCTGGCGGAAGCACGCAGGTCGGTGGCCATGACCGGGGCACCCTTCAGCGCCTTGACGCCAGTGACGATGGCGGTGTTGCCTTCGACCTGGATCTGCGCGCCCATGCGGTGCATTTCGTAAACATGCATGAAGCGGTTTTCGAAGATGGTCTCGATTACCGCGCCAGTGCCTTCGGCAATGGCATTCAGCGAGATGAACTGCGCCTGCATGTCGGTCGGGAACGCCGGATACGGGGCAGTACGCAGATTCACGGCTTTCGGCCGCTTGCCATGCATGTCCAGTTCGATCCAGTCCTCGCCGGTGTTGATGTCGGCACCCGCTTCCTTCAGTTTTTCAAGCACGGCTTCGAGGATGGTAGGGTCGGTGTCCTTGACCTTGACGCGGCCACCGGTCACGGCAGCGGCAACCAGGTAGGTACCGGTCTCGATGCGGTCCGGCATCACGCGGTAGTTGGCCGAATCCAGTCGTTCGACACCATCGATGGTGATGGTGTCGGTACCGGCGCCCTGAATGTTCCCGCCCATGGCGTTGATGAAGTTGGCCAGGTCGACCACTTCAGGCTCACGCGCGGCGTTCTGCAACACGCTGCGGCCCTTGGCCAAGGCAGCGGCCATCATGATGTTCTCGGTACCGGTCACGCTGACGGTGTCGAAGAAGAAGTGCGCGCCACGCAGGCCACCTTCAGGCGCCTTGGCCTTGATGTAGCCGCCTTCCACTTCAATCTTCGCCCCCATGGCCTCAAGGCCACGGATGTGCAGATCGACCGGGCGCGAGCCAATGGCGCAACCGCCAGGCAGGGCCACTTCGGCTTCGCCGAAACGGGCAACCATCGGGCCCAGCACCAGGATCGAGGCGCGCATGGTCTTGACCAGCTCGTACGGCGCGACCAGGGTCTTGATGGTGCGTGGATCGATCTCCACCGACAGCTTTTCGTCGATCACAGGCTCGATGCCCATGCGCCCGAACAGCTCGATCATGGTGGTGATGTCGTGCAGGTGCGGCAGGTTGCCCACGGTGACCGGGCCATCGGCCAGCAGGGTCGCTGCCAGAATCGGCAGGGCTGCGTTCTTCGCGCCCGAAATGCGGATCTCGCCGTCAAGGCGAGCGCCGCCAGTAATAATCAGTTTGTCCATTGGAGTCTCGCCGCCAAGTTGGCTCAGGTGCGCTCAGCCCAGGCTGCGCTGCTGAAAAATTTCATGGTTACCGCATGGATGCTGCCATTGGCGATCCACGGATTCAGGTGAGCATAGATCGCCTGCTGGCGTTTGACCGGACTCAGGCCAGCCAACTCGTCGCTGATCACGTTCAACTGGAAGTTGCAGCCTTCGCCTTCAACTTCGACCCGGGAACCCGGCAATTTCTCTTCAAGGAAGCTTTTAACTTCTACGGCCTGCATGCTCAACCTCAATCGGCGCCCGATGCGCACGGGTCGGCCATCATACAAAAAAGCCCCTCGCCTGCGAAGCCCAACGAAGGCTTCGCTGACCGAGGGGCCATCATCCGTGCCGGGCCACTAGCTTGCCAGCACTTCATCGAGATCATAGACCTCGGCAATTTCCCGCATGTCGTCAGGCATGCCACGCACTTCGCACGCCTTGCCAGTGGCCTGAGCATCACGCATGTACGCAAGCAGTAACGACAAGCCGACACTCGACGACTTCTCGACAGCCGAGCAATCAAGCACCAGTCGCGGCTCGCGCGAGCCATCGATCAGCACCTTGCCTTGCTTGCGCAAGGCCGGGCCGCTGCGGTAATCCAGCACGCCAGCCAGACGCAGCACGCCCGGCTCTGCCATGCTTACAGCGGCCTCGCTCATTTGACGGTCTTCTCTGGCGAGTTGTCGGCAGCCTGCTTGGCCTTGGCCACTTCGCCGGCCCAGCCGTCGATGGTCTTGTCCAGGTCATTGCCATTGCGCTGCATGGCATCGGCGAACTGGTCACGGAACAGCTTGCCGATGTTGATGCCGTTGACGATCACGTTACGCACCTTCCACTCGCCACCAATGTTCTCCAGGGTGTACTGCACGGGGTACACGGCACCGTTGTTGCCGGTAACCTTCATGCCGACACTGGCGCGCTTGCCGTCGTCGGCTTTAGCCGGGTCGACAGTGATGCCCTGGTTGTTGTACTCGAGCAAGGCATTGCCATAGAACTGCATCAGGCTGCGCTTGAAGTTTTCCTGGAAGCGCTGCATCTGCTCCGGGGTCGCCTTGCGCGAGTACTTCACGGTCATGATGCTGCGCGAGATACCGTCAGCATCCACCACCGGGCCGAGAATGCGGTTGAGCGAGTCATAGAAGGCGTTGGGGTTGGACTTGTACTGTTCCTTGTTGGCCTTGAGGTCGCCGAGCAGTTCATTGGTGGTGCTTTGAACCACTTCGTGCGGTGTCTGCACAGCCAGGGCCAGCAGGGGGAAGGCCGCCAGCAGCACCAGCAAGCCACGTCGCAGGATCGAAATCATGGGTACTCCTTAATTAGCCGGTTGCGCTTCTTTCGGTTCCTTGCCAACAGAGTTGAGCAGGAACTTGCCAATCAGATCCTCCAGCACCAGTGCCGACTGTGTGTCATGGATGGTTGCACCATCCTTGAGCACTTCGTCTTCACCGCCAACGCTGATGCCGATGTACTTCTCACCAAGCAAACCGGCGGTCAGGATAGAGGCAGTGGAATCGGTCGGCAGGTTATCGACCGACTTGTCCAGCTGCAACGTCACCCGACCGGTGTAGGAATCACGGTCCAGATCGATGGCGGTGACCTTGCCGATGGTCACACCGGCCATGGTCACTTTAGCTCTGACCGTCAAACCGGCGATATTGTCGAAGTAAGCATAAACTTTATAGGTATCGCTGCTCGGGCTGGCCGACAGCCCGCTGACACGCAGGGCCAGCAGCAGCAGCGCCAGGATCCCGGCCAGGAGGAACAGGCCGACACCGATTTCCAGGGTGCGGTTTTGCATCAGAAATCTCCAAACATCAAGGCGGTCAGAATAAAGTCCAGACCCAGCACTGCCAACGAGGCATAGACCACGGTCTTGGTGGTTGCACGACTGATCCCTTCTGAGGTGGGCTCACAGTCGTACCCCTGGAATACGGCGATCCAGGTCGAGACGAAAGCAAACACCAGGCTCTTGACCAGCCCGTTGAGCACGTCGTCAGTGAAAGAAACACTGTTCTGCATGTTGGCCCAGAACGAGCCCTCGTAGACACCCAGCCAATCCACCGCCACCCACGAGCCACCCCAGATACCGACCACGCTGAAGATCAGCGCCAACAGCGGCAGCGAGATGAAACCGGCCCACAGGCGTGGCGCAACGATGTACTTGAGCGGGTCGACACCGATCATTTCCAGGCTCGACAACTGCTCGGTGGACTTCATGTTGCCGATTTCGGCGGTCAGCGCGGAACCGGCACGCCCGGCAAACAGCAACGCCGTTACCACCGGGCCAAGTTCACGCAGCAGGGTAAGGGCGACCATCTGCCCTACCGCCTGCTCCGAGCCGTACTTGGCCAGGATGCTGTAGCCCTGCAGCGCCAGCACCATGCCGATGAACACGCCGGACACGACGACGATCGCCAGCGATAGCACACCCACCGAGTACAACTGCTTGGTCAGCAGCTGGAAGCCGCCGCCAATACCACCGCGACCGACCAGCGCATGGAACAGGAACAGGCACGAACGCCCGAGCACGGCCAGCACGTCGATTGCCGAGCGGCCCAGCAGGCGGACACGTTCGAGTAAGGATTTTCTGCGCATCAACGCGCCCCCAGCAGGTCGGCGCGGTAGTCAGGCGCGGGAAAGTGGAAGGGAACCGGGCCATCCGGGTCGCCTTTCATGAATTGGCGGATTCGTGGATTGTCCGAACCCATCAGCTCATCAGGCGTCCCCTGGCCCAGCACTTGGCCGTCACCTACCACGTAAATGTAGTCGGCGATGCTGGCGGTTTCTGCCAGGTCATGGGAAACCACGATGCTGGTGATGCCCAGGGCATCGTTGAGCAGGCGAATCAGGCGCACCAGTACCCCCATGGCGATCGGGTCCTGGCCGACGAACGGTTCGTCGTACATGAGGATCTGCGGGTCCAGGGCAATCGCCCGGGCCAGCGCCACACGGCGCTTCATGCCACCGGACAGCTCGTCGGGCATCAGGTCGATGGCACCGCGCAGGCCCACGGCCTGCAGCTTCATCAGCACGATGTCACGGATCATTTCGTCCGACAGCTGAGTATGCACGCGCAACGGGAACGCGACGTTCTCGAACACATCGAGGTCGGTGAACAACGCGCCGCTCTGGAACAGCACGCCCATCTGCTTGCGGGCGTCGAACAGGTCGCTGCGCGACAGCGTCGGCAGGTTCTGCCCGGCAACCCATACCTCACCGCTCGAGGGGCGCAACTGTGCGCCCATCAGGCGGAGCAACGTGGTCTTGCCGCACCCCGATGGCCCCATGATGCCGGTGACCTTGCCGCGCGGGATGCTGATGTCCACGTTGCTGAAAATGCTGCGCGAACCACGTTTGAAGGTTACTCCCTTCAACTCGACCGCGTAGGCGCTATCCACACTCATCTAGACTCCTTGCTAATGCAGCCTCGTCCTAATGGACGCCGGCCTCCATCTGGAAGGCACACGCACCCCTGACAGGCCGAATAGCGGCGAACTATAGCACCGCTGACAGCCCCGCCCCAAGGCCGGACAAGCAGTCGTTCAGCCCCGGGACAGGCTTTGGTGGTATTCACTACAGCAATCGAGGAGGTGAGGGTTTTCATCATTGCGCGTATAATCGACGCCCTTTCATCAGGCATTGCTTTTTCGACATGAGCCAATCCAGCGAGCTGATCCAATCTGCCCAACGCACTCTGCGCCTGGAACTCGAGGCCGTAGAGGCCCTTTTGGCGCGCATCGACGACAATTTCGTCAAAGCCTGCAAAGTGATTCTGACCAGCAAGGGTCGGGTCGTCGTGGTCGGCATGGGCAAGTCCGGGCACATCGGCAACAAGATCGCCGCGACCCTGGCCAGCACCGGCACACCGGCGTTTTTCGTGCATCCGGCCGAAGCCAGCCATGGCGACATGGGCATGATCACCCGTGATGATGTCATCCTTGCGCTATCGAACTCTGGCAGCACCGCCGAAATCGTCACCCTGCTGCCGTTCATCAAGCGCCTTGGCATCAAGCTGATCAGCCTGACCGGCAACCCGGACTCGCCGCTGGCCCAGGCCGCCGAGGTCAACCTTGACGCACGTGTCGAACAAGAGGCCTGTCCGCTGAACCTGGCACCCACCTCCTCCACCACGGCAGCGCTGGTACTGGGCGACGCCTTGGCCATCGCCTTGCTCGAAGCCCGCGGCTTCACCGCCGAGGACTTCGCCTTCTCGCACCCGGGAGGCGCGCTGGGCCGCCGCCTGCTGCTGAAGGTCGAGAACGTGATGCACGCCGGCGACGATCTGCCTCAAGTTCCACGCGGCACCCTGCTCAAGGACGCGCTGCTGGAAATGTCCCACAAAGGTTTGGGCATGACCGTGATCGTCGAAGCCGATGGCAAACTGGCCGGGATCTTCACCGACGGTGACCTGCGCCGCAGCCTGGACCGCAATATCGATGTGCACACCACCCCGATCGACCAGGTCATGACCGTTCATGGCAAGACTGCGCGTGCCGACATGCTCGCCGCCGAAGCCCTGAAGATAATGGAAGACCACAAGATCAACGCCCTGGTGGTGGTGGACCGTGAAGACCGCCCGACCGGCGCCCTGAACATGCATGACCTGCTGCGCGCCGGCGTAATGTAAAGGAGCGATGGAATGAACCAGGACCTCATGC
Organism: Pseudomonas sp. 2,4-D; assembly: GCF_030418155.1. Taxonomy (NCBI): domain Bacteria; kingdom Pseudomonadati; phylum Pseudomonadota; class Gammaproteobacteria; order Pseudomonadales; family Pseudomonadaceae; genus Pseudomonas; species Pseudomonas sp. 2,4-D. The sequence goes on along the minus strand of NZ_JAUHUI010000021.1, from coordinate 73,259 downwards.
AACGCGGCAAAGGCATCAAGCTGGCAGTGTTCGACGTGGACGGCGTGCTCACCGACGGCCGCCTGTACTTCCTCGAGGATGGCAGCGAATTCAAGACGTTCAATACCCTCGACGGCCAGGGCATCAAGATGCTCATGGCCTCGGGCGTGACCACCGCGATCATCAGCGGGCGCAAGACCCCAGTGGTCGAACGCCGGGCCAGAAACCTCGGTATCCCGCACCTCTACCAAGGCCGGGAGGACAAATTGGTGGTGCTTGACGGCCTGCTCGCCGAACTGGGCCTAAGCTATGATCAAGTGGCTTACCTGGGCGACGACCTGCCCGACCTGCCGGTGATTCGCCGGGTGGCTCTGGGCATGGCCGTAGCCAACGCCGCACCGTTCGTACGCCAACACGCCCACGGCGTGACCCAGGCACGTGGCGGCGAAGGTGCGGCCCGTGAATTCTGCGAAATGATCATGCAGGCCCAGGGCACCCTGGACGCTGCCAACGCCAACTATCTGTAAGGCTGCCCATGCTCAGCAAGAAAGCCCGAAACATTGCGCTGCTCGGGGCGATAGCCGCCCTGTTGGTAGCCATTGGCTACTGGAATGTCAGCCCGGAAAGCTTCCTCGACAAGCCCGTGGCCCAGGTCGACGAAAGCGCCATCGATTACTACGCGATCAACGCCCATAGCGTGCAGTTCCTGCCCGACGGCAAGCTGCAATACGAAATGACCGCCGACAGGATCGAACACCTCAAGACCAGCGAAATTACCCAGGTGACCACACCGGACCTGCACCTGTACCGCGGCACCGAGTACCCGTGGCATGTGCAGAGCACGCGCGCCGAGGTCAATCCTGACGGTACCGAGGTCGAACTGATCGACAAGGTGCGGATTGCCCGCACCGATGAAAAGCAGCGTGAAACCATCATCACCAGCTCACGCATGACCGTGTTCCCGCAGAAGCAATATGCGCAGACCGAGCAAGCCGTTAGAATCGACGGCGCCGGAGGCACAACTACGGGCAAAGGCATGAAAGCGTATTTGAAAGAAGGCAAGATGGACTTGCTCTCTAACGTAAGAGGACAGTATGAGGCTCGTTAAAACCCTCCCCCTTTTGCTCAGCCTGAGCGCAGCACTGGGAAGCGCGAGCGCCCTCGCCCTGCCGAACGACCGTGACCAGCCTATCCGCATCCAGGCCGACAACGCTCACCTGGATGACAAGCAAGGCGTGGCCACTTACACCGGCGACGTGATCATCACTCAGGGTTCGATGATGATCAAAGGCAACACCGTGACCATTACCCGCTCCGCCTCTGGCGATATCGACGTAGTGACCTCGGTGGGCAACCTGGCCTACTTCGAGCAGCAGCAGAGCGCAGCCAAGCCGGACAAGATGAAAGGCTGGGGCGTAACCATCCAGTACCAGTCGCAGAAGGACCTGGTCATTCTCACCGACCGCGCCAAGGTCGAGAGCGAAGGCAATACCACCGAAGGCGAAAAGATCGTTTACAACACCCAGACCCAGGTGGCGACCGCCGGTCGCGGTGGCAATGTGACAACACCCCGCCAGCGCATCGACATGGTGATCCAGCCCAAGAAGAAGGCCGAGTAAATGGCAACCCTCAAAGCCCAGCATCTGGCAAAGAGCTACAAGGGGCGGCAGGTAGTACGTGATGTCAGCCTGTCTATCGACAGCGGCCAGATCGTCGGCCTGCTCGGCCCCAACGGCGCCGGCAAGACCACCTGCTTCTACATGATTGTCGGGCTGGTCCAGGCCGAACAGGGCCGCGTACTGATCGACAACCTCGATGTCAGCCACCAGCCCATGCACGGCCGCGCCCGCGCCGGAATCGGCTACCTGCCGCAGGAAGCCTCGATCTTCCGCAAGCTGTCGGTCGCCGACAACATCATGGCCATCCTCGAGACCCGCAAAGACCTCGACCGGGACGGCCGCCGCAAAGAGCTGGAAAGCCTGCTGCAGGAGTTCCACATCAGCCACATCCGGGACAACCTCGGCATGAGCCTGTCCGGTGGTGAACGCCGCCGCGTCGAAATTGCGCGCGCCCTGGCAACCGCACCCAAGTTCATCCTGCTGGACGAACCGTTCGCCGGTGTCGACCCGATTTCGGTCGGCGACATCAAGCAGATCATCCACCACCTCAAGGCCAAAGGTATCGGCGTACTGATTACCGACCACAACGTGCGTGAAACCCTGGATATCTGCGAAACCGCTTATATCGTCAACGATGGCCGACTGATCGCCGAAGGCGACGCTGAAACCATCCTGGCAAACGACTTGGTCAAAGAAGTTTACCTGGGTCACGAGTTCCGCCTCTGACCCGGCACGCGCCTGAAGTACTGGCAAACAGCCCTGAAACTGCGGGTAAAGTTGTTACGGTACTCTAGGCAAACGCTACAATTTAAGGCATAAAACTTGCTTGATCTGGCGCTCCGGCGCCCTCGTGTAGTGGATGGCGCATGCGCGCCGGCGAACAAGGTATTAAGCCCCTGCCATGAAACCATCGCTCGTCCTAAAAATGGGCCAGCAACTGACGATGACACCTCAGTTGCAACAGGCCATCCGCCTGCTCCAGCTCTCTACCCTGGATCTCCAACAGGAAATCCAGGAAGCGCTGGAGTCGAACCCGATGCTCGAACGTCAGGAAGACGGCGAAGACTTCGACAACAGCGACCCGATGGCCGACAACGCCGAGAACAAGCCGGCCGCCGAAGTTCAGGACAACAGTTTCCAGGAAAGCACCGTCAGCGCCGACAACCTGGAAGACGGTGAGTGGAGCGAGCGCATCCCCAACGAGCTCCCGGTCGATACCGCCTGGGAAGACATCTACCAGACCAGCGCCAGCAGCCTGCCGAGCAACGATGATGACGAATGGGACTTCACCACGCGCACATCGGCCGGCGAAAGCCTGCAAACCCACCTGCTGTGGCAGTTGAACCTGGCGCCGATGTCCGACACCGACCGCTTGATTGCCGTGACCCTGATCGACAGCATCAACGGCCAGGGCTACCTGGAAGACACACTCGAAGAAATCTGCGCCGGTTTCGACCCCGAGCTGGATATCGAGCTGGACGAGGTCGAAGCGGTACTGCACCGCATCCAGCAGTTCGAGCCGGCTGGCGTCGGCGCCCGCAACCTGGGCGAATGCCTGTTGCTGCAACTGCGCCAGCTGCCCGCTACAACCCCGTGGATGACCGAAGCCAAGCGCCTGGTCACCGATTTCATCGACCTGCTCGGCAGCCGTGACTACAGCCAGCTGATGCGTCGGATGAAAATCAAGGAAGACGAGCTGCGCCAGGTCATCGAACTGGTACAAAGCCTTAACCCCCGCCCTGGTTCGCAGATCGAGTCCAGCGAGCCCGAGTACGTGGTGCCCGACGTCATCGTGCGCAAGGACAGCGACCGTTGGCTGGTTGAACTGAACCAGGAAGCCATCCCACGCCTGCGCGTCAACCCACAATATGCCGGCTTCGTGCGCCGTGCCGACACCAGCGCCGACAACACCTTCATGCGCAACCAGCTGCAGGAAGCGCGCTGGTTCATCAAGAGCCTGCAGAGCCGTAACGAAACCCTGATGAAGGTTGCCACGCAGATCGTCGAGCACCAACGCGGCTTCCTCGACCACGGCGACGAAGCGATGAAGCCGTTGGTACTGCATGACATTGCCGAAGCCGTAGGCATGCACGAATCGACCATTTCGCGGGTTACCACGCAGAAATACATGCACACCCCGCGTGGCATCTACGAACTGAAATACTTTTTCTCCAGCCATGTCAGCACCTCCGAGGGCGGAGAATGCTCGTCCACGGCGATCCGCGCGATCATCAAGAAACTGGTTGCGGCGGAAAATCAGAAAAAGCCATTGAGTGACAGCAAGATCGCTGGTTTACTGGAGGCACAAGGCATCCAGGTAGCCCGTCGCACCGTCGCCAAGTACCGCGAGTCTCTCGGCATCGCACCGTCGAGCGAACGCAAGCGACTGATGTAGCCCCTGAGATGTGCCACAGCGTTTTCGTGGCAGGTGCAAGACCTGCCTCTTTATGCACGGGCAACAAAGGAGAAGCTGTATGCAAGTCAATATCAGTGGACAGCATGTAGAAGTCACCCAGCCACTGCGCGATTACGTGCTTGAAAAGCTCGCCCGCGTGGAGAGTCACTTCGACAAGATCACCAACGTGCAGGTAATCATGAAGGTCGAGAAGCTTCAGCAGAAGGTCGAGGCGACCCTGCAGATTCCCGGCGGCGAAGTGGTAGCCAACGCCGAACACGAAGACATGTATGCAGCGATCGACGCCTTGGCCGACAAGCTCGACCGCCAACTGAAAAAACACAAGGAAAAACAGCAAAGCCTGCTGCAAGGTGCAGCTGCCCGCTGATCCCCCTCATCCATGATCCGACTTGAAACCATCCTGACCCCCGGCCGTTCCCTCGTGAACGTGCCGGGCGGCAGCAAGAAGCGCGCCCTGGAAAAGGTCGCCACTGTCATCGCCGACCAAGTGCCAGAACTGGAGATGCAGGACGTCTTCGAAAAACTGGTAGCCCGGGAAAAGCTCGGTTCTACCGGTTTCGGCAATGGCATCGCCATCCCGCACTGCCGGCTTGAAGGATGCTCCGCGCCAGTCAGCGCCCTGCTGCACCTGGAAGCGCCTATCGATTACGACGCCATCGATGGCGCGCCAGTGGACCTGCTGTTTGTGCTGCTGGTGCCCGAAGCGGCCACCGATGCTCACCTTGAACTTCTGCGTCAGATCGCCAGCATGCTCGATCGCAAGGAGGTCCGTGATCGACTGCGTGCGGCCACCAGCAACGAGGCCCTGTTCCAGGTTGTCCTGGACGTACAGAACGAGCACTGAACATGCGCCTGATCATCGTCAGCGGCCGGTCCGGCTCCGGCAAGAGCACGGCCCTCGATGTCCTGGAAGACAGCGGTTTCTACTGCATCGACAATCTGCCAGCCGGGCTACTGCCGCAGTTGGCGGAAAATGCACTGATCAACACCGAATTGCTGCAGCCCAAGGTGGCGGTTTCGATCGACGCGCGCAACCTGCCCAGCCACCTGATGCGTTTCCCCGAGCTGCTTGAAGAAGCCCGCGCACGGCACATCCAGTGCGACGTGTTGTACCTGGATGCCGATGAAGAGGTCCTTCTCAAGCGTTTCTCGGAAACCCGCAGGCGGCACCCCCTGACCAACGCCAACCGCTCGCTCGCGGAAGCGATACGCGTGGAAAGCGATTTGTTGGGCCCCATTGCCGACCTGGCCGACCTGAAGATCGACACCACCAACCTGAACCTGTACCAGTTGCGTGACTCGATCAAGCTGCGCCTGCTCAACCAACCCGAGCCTGGTACAGCGTTTCTGGTCGAGTCGTTCGGGTTCAAGCGGGGCATGCCGGTCGACGCCGACCTGGTTTTTGACGTGCGCTGCCTGCCCAACCCGTACTGGAAACCGGAACTGCGTGAGCACTCGGGCCTCGATCAACCCGTGATCGACTACCTGGCCGCACAACCGGATGTCGAAGACATGTACAACGACATCTCCAGCTATCTGCTCAAATGGTTGCCCCGCTTCGCTGCCAGCAACCGCGCCTACGTAACCATTGCCATCGGCTGCACTGGCGGACATCACCGTTCGGTGTACATCACCGAGCGCCTTGGTCGACAGCTGCAGCAAACCCTGAAAAACGTCCAGGTCCGCCATCGCGACCTATAGCCCAAGGATCCGCCCCAGATGCCCGCCCGCGAAATCACCATCATCAACAAGCTGGGTCTGCATGCCCGGGCGGCAGCCAAGTTCGTCGGTGTGGCCGGCCGCTTCCCCTGCCAGGTACGGGTGGGTCGCGCCCCGGACAAGCTGGTGGATGGCAAGAGCATCATGGCGGTGATGATGCTGGCCGCAGGCAAAGGCACCCAGGTGCACCTGCATACCGAGGGCGAGCAGGACAGCGACGCCATGGACGCACTGGTCGAGCTGATCAACAATTTCTTTGACGAAGGCGAATAGGCCTCGCAAACCTGCGCTTGCACAAGTTCAGGACATCGCGGTATCCATCACCATCATCAAACAGAATCCTGTACACAGCCCAAGGCTGGCCAGTCGATGATGGCCGTTGCTGCGCGATTCGGGGATGATTTCCTGGGTGACCACCAGCAACATCGCCCCCGCTGCACAGGCCAGCCCCAGCGGCAGCAGCAGTTCGGCCACATTCACCAGCCAGGCACAGATCAACGCCGCCACCGGCTCGACCAAGCCCGAGGCTGCGCCGATCAGGAAGGCCTTGAAGCGCGGCATGCCCGCCCCTGCCAGCACCAGCGCGATCACCAGCCCCTCAGGCACATCCTGCAAGGCAATGCCCATGGCCAGGCTGTCGGCGTCGGCCATGCCACCCCCGGCCGACACACCAATGGCCATACCTTCGGGGATGTTGTGGGCAATGATGGCAATCACGAACAGCCAGATACGCGCTGCAATCACCGGCTGGTTTGCCGTGCCCACCAACGCCTCCGGCGAAGCCCAGGATACCTTGAGGTCGACCAGGAACAGGCACAACGCCCCGAACATCAGGCCAAAACTGACCAGGCCACCGGCCCCCCAAGGGCTGAAGCCAATAGACTGAGCCGCCGCCAGGCCCGGCATGATCAGGGAAAACGCGGTGGCCGCCAGCATCACGCCAGCACCGAAGCCCAACAGCGTATCCGCCAGCGCCACGGGCATATTGCGAATGACCAGTACCGGTACTGCGCCCAGTGCTGTACCCAGCGCGCATAAAGCACCGCCCTCCAGGGCGCGCAGCATGCGCGGGTCGAGGTCTAGCCAGGCGAGGCCCCGCGCCACCAGTAACGCGGCGCCAGCCAGCAAAAGCAAAGTCCCAAGCGCCAGGCGGAACAGGCGCACACTGCTGACAGACATCACCTCAGAGCGCATACCGGTCCGACTCACTTCAGGGCTTCAAGGTAACGACGTTCAACTTCCACCCAGTCAATGACGTTGTAGAAGGCACCGATGTATTCCGGACGACGGTTCTGGTACTTGAGGTAGTAAGCGTGCTCCCACACGTCCAGGCCCAGGATCGGCGCATTGCCGTGCATCAGTGGGCTGTCCTGGTTGCCGCTACTTTCCACCATCAAGGTTTTTTGCGGCGTCACGCTGAGCCAGGCCCAACCGCTGCCGAAGCGGGTCAACGCGGCTTTGGTGAAAGCCTCCTTGAAAGCCTCGAAGCCGCCAAGTTGTGCAGTGACGGCTTGCGCCAGCTGGCCCACAGGCTCGCCACCGCCCTGAGGTGACATGACAGTCCAGAACAGGCTGTGGTTGGCGTGACCACCGCCGTGGTTGGTCACGGCGCCACGCAGGTTTTCCGGCAGTTGCTTGACGGCAGCGACCAGTTTTTCCACTGGCCATTCGGCCCACTCGGTACCTTCGAGGGCGGCGTTGAGGCCGTTCACGTAGGTCTGGTGATGCTTGGTGTGGTGGATTTCCATTGTCTGGGCATCAATGTGTGGTTCCAGCGCATCGTAGGCGTATGGCAATGCAGGCAAGGTATGGGGCATGTCAGTGAATTCCGTAGGCATGGGTTCTGGGTGCCACATCCGGCTGGGCAGCGAGCTCGCTGGCCCCGGCGCTGTGGCGGGTGAGCAAGCGCTCGGTACGCGGGTACTGGCCATACTCGGCAATGAAACTCAGCAGCTCGGTGTAAGTGCGCGCACTGTGGCGCAAGGCGGCATCACGCAGTGCCAGAGGCAGGCGCGCTTCCTGGCAGGCCCGCAGCAGTCGCTGGTGAGCAGCGCACAGGTAGTCGGCGCTTTCATGCGGCTGGTCAAGGCGCAGGTGCAGGTCAGCCAGGTTGTGGTGGGCGATGACGAATGCAGCCACCGCTTCGTCCACGTCATGCCAGCGCTCGAACAGCACCTGCGCCAACGCCAAGGCTTGCAGGTAGTGTTCCCGGGCGTCCACCAGCTCGCCTTGTTCGAATAGGCGGTTGGCGGTTTCCGTGGTGCGTTTCCAGTGCTGCATGGTTGTCTCCTGGGCGGTGACGCAGTGTCAGATACCGCCGGCGGTGAGTTTTTCCGGGTCCAGCAGCGCTTCGAGCTGGTCGCGGGACAGGTCGGTGTGCTCCAGCGCCACATCGATGATTGGACGACCCTGCTTGTAGGCGGTCTTGGCGATTTCGGCGGCCTTGAGGTAGCCGATGATCGGATTCAACGCCGTGACCAGAATCGGGTTGCGCGCGAGGGCTTCCTTGAGTTTGTCTTCATTGACCTTGAAGCTGGCGATGGCTTTGTCGGCCAGCAAGCGGCTGACATTGGCCATCAGCTCGATGCTTTCCAGCAGGTTGCGGGCGATCACCGGCAGCATCACGTTCAGCTCGAAGTTACCGGCTTGGCCTGCAACGGCGATGGTCGCGTCGTTGCCAATCACTTGGGCGGCGACCATGGCAGTGGCCTCCGGGATCACCGGGTTGACCTTGCCTGGCATGATCGAAGAGCCCGGCTGCAGAGCTTGCAGCTCGATTTCGCCCAGACCGGCCAGCGGACCGGAGTTCATCCAGCGCAGATCGTTGGCGATTTTCATCAACGCCACCGCGGTGGTCTTGAGCTGGCCAGACAAAGCCACGGCAGTGTCCTGCGAGCCGATCAGTGCGAACAGGTTCTGGCCGGGCGTGAACTCGACCTTGGTCAGGCCACTGAGCTGGCGAGCGAAACCGACAGCGAACTGCGGATGGGCATTGATGCCGGTACCCACGGCGGTTCCGCCCTGGGCCAGCGCCTGCAAGTGCGGCAGCACACCTTCGATGTGCGCCTTGGCAGCATTGATCTGCGCTGCCCAGCCATCCAGCACCTGGCTCATGCGCACGGGCATCGCGTCCATCAGGTGAGTACGACCGGTCTTCACGAACTGATGTACTTGTGCCGACTTGACCTCGATCACCTGTACCAGGTGCGCCAGGGCTGGCAGCAACTGCTCGTGCAGGGCCAGCGCGGCGCTGACGTGGATGGTGGTCGGAATGATGTCATTGCTGCTCTGGCCACAGTTGACATGGTCATTGGCATTGACCGCCTCACCCAGTACATGGGTAGCCAAGGTGGCGATCACCTCGTTGGCGTTCATGTTCGAACTGGTGCCAGAGCCTGTCTGGAACACATCCACCGGGAAGTGCTGGATGAAGTCCTCGGCCAGCAGTTGCTCGACAGCCTTGACGATAGCCTGGCCCTGCCCGGCAGACAGTTGCTCCAGTTCGACGTTGGCCTTGGCCGCAGCGGCCTTGGCCAGCAACAAGGCACGAATGAACTGGGCCGGCATACGCTGGCCGCTGATCGGGAAGTTGTCGACCGCGCGCTGGGTCTGGGCACCGTAGAGGGCCTGGGCCGGCACCTGCAGCTCACCCATGCTGTCACGCTCGATACGGGTATCACTCATCATCAAATCCTTGCATCAGTTCATCGGGAGAAATCGAAGGCAGCAGACGGCAATTGGCCAACTGCAGGGCATAGGGTTGCCAGCGTTGGTTCTGCTCCTGGCGGTCGAGGTTGCGCAGGTCCAGCAGAGGGCGCCACGCCTGATCCAGGCACAGGCAACGCCAATGCCAGGGGAGCATGCGATCGCAGGCGGTATCCAGCAGCAGGCGAAACGCTGTCAGCGCCACCGTCCATGGCGAGGTTTCGGTGCAGCACACCAGATAGCGGCCTTCGGCCAGGTAATGCTCGATCAGGCGCGGCTCGTCGGGATCGAGCGCACAGCGAATGCGCCGGCTGAGCCAGCGCCAGTTTTCCAGGTAGGGCAGTTCGCGGAGGACGGATTTCATGAACATCATCGCCGGGTTACTGGATAATGATATTCATTATTAAGTGATAAACAGAATCACTTCAAGAAGAACGTGATGAAATAAAAACCCGGCGCGAGGGCCGGGTCTTCGGATTTGCAGAGAAAGGTGTAGTGCTGTGCCGGCCTCTTCGCGGGTAAACCCGCTCCTACACGGCCTGTGTCCAACCCCGATGTACGTCCAACACCGTGTAGGAGCGGATTTACCCGCGAAAGGGCCGGCGCAGGCTAAAGATCAGCTACCAGCAACGGTCATCCGCTCGATCAACACCGAGCCCGTATGAATATTGCTACGGGTTTCAAGATCGCTGCCAATCGCGACAATCTGCTGGAACATGTCCTTCATGTTTCCGGCGATGGTGACTTCCTGCACGGCATGCTGGATCTCGCCATTCTCGACCCAGAACCCCGCCGCACCACGGGAATAGTCCCCCGTTACCATGTTCAAGCCATGCCCCATCAGTTCGGTCACCAGCAGCCCGCGCCCCATACGGCGAATCAGCGCGGCCTGATCTTCGACACCGTGGCTGACGAACAGGTTGTGCACGCCACCGGAATTGGCCGTACTCGGCAAACCCAGCTTGCGCCCCGAATAGGTACCCAGCAAGTACGACACCAGCTCGCCTTTGTCGACAAACGGTTTGGCATAGGTGGCCAGGCCATCACCGTCGAAGGCGGCGCTGCCCAACGCGCGCGGAATATGCGGGCGTTCGTCGAGAGTCAGCCAGGAAGGGAACAGGCGCTGGCCAATGGTACCCTCCAGGAACGACGACTTGCGGTACAGGTTGCCGCCGGAAATGGCCGACAGGAAGCTGCCGAACAGGCCACCGGCCAATTCGGCCGAGAACAGCACCGGTACCTCGCAAGTTGGCACCGGCCGGGCGCCAAGGCGGCTGGCGGCACGCTGGGCAGCGCGCAGGCCGATGCTGCTCGGGTCGGCCAGCAGGTTGCCTTGGCGGTTCACGTCGTACCAGTAGTCACGCTGCATCTGCCCGTCGCCTTCGGCAATCATCACGCAGCTCAGGCTGTGCCGGGTCGAGGCGTAACCACCGATGAATCCATGGCTGTTGCCATACACACGGCAGCCCTGGTGGGTATTGAGGGTGGTGCCATCGGCGTTGAGGATGCGCGGGTCGGCGTCGAACGCCGCCGCCTCGCAGGCCAGGGCCATTTCGATGGCCTTCTCGGGCTCGATATCCCAGTCGTGGTACAGGTCCAGATCCGGGATTTCACGCGCCATCAGCGCTGCGTCGGCCAAGCCCGAGCATTCATCCTCGGAGGTATGCCTGGCAATTGCCAACGCTGCGGCGACGGTCTCGCGAATCGCCTCCGGACCACTGGCCGAGGTGCTGGCCGAACCTTTGCGCTGGCCAATATAAAGGGTGATACCAAAGCCTTGGTCGCGGTTGAACTCGACCGTTTCGACCTCACGCTGGCGTACGGTGGTGGACAGCCCTTGCTCCAGCGACACCGCCACTTCGCAGGCACTGGCCCCCTGACGACGCGCCTCGGCGATGATCGCCTCGACCTGTTCCTGCAATGCTGGCAGGTCTTTCGGACCTACGCTCTGGACTGCACTCATGGTTCTCTCCACTCAAATTCTGCGTTCGGCTTGGGGTCATTCTACGACCGGGCCGGACAAGCGGCCCCCGACTGGTTATCATGGCGGCGATTTCTAGCGGACTGCCACCATGGTTGATTCAAACGACGACGCCTTCGACGGCGAAAAAAGCAAAACCCAGATCAAGCGCGAACTGCATGCGCTGGTCGAACTCGGCGAGCGGCTTACCACGCTCAAGGCCGATACCTTGGCGCGCCTGCCTTTGACCGACGAGCTGCGCAAGGCACTGGCTGAGGCCAGCAAGCACACCGCTCATGGCGCCCGTAAACGCCACATGTCGTTCGTCGGCAAGCTCATGCGCGTGCAAGACCTCGATGCCATCCACGCCTTGCTCGAACAGATGGACAGCTCGACTCGCCAGTACAACGAACGTTTCCACAGCCTGGAGCGCTGGCGTGACCGGTTGATCGACGGTAACGACGAAGACCTCGAGCGCTTCGTCAACGAGTATCCCGACACCGACCGCCAGCAGCTGCGCTCGCTGGTGCGCCATGCCCAGCACGAGAAGGCGCGGAACAAGCCGCCCGCCGCCGCGCGCAAGGTGTTCAAGTACATCCGCGACCTCGACGAGTTGCAGCGCGGGTTGCGCTGACGGACTGGGGCCCTGTAGGAGCGGGCGTGCCCGCTCCTACAATGGCTCCCGAAGCCATCAAGCCCCGGTACCGCCCACGGTGATCGCATCCAGTTTCAAGGTAGGCTGCCCCACCCCGACCGGTACCGACTGCCCGTCCTTTCCGCACGTTCCTACCCCGCTGTCCAGTGCCAGGTCGTTACCGACCATCGAAACCCGGCTCATCGCCTCGGGACCATTGCCGATCAGGGTTGCACCCTTCACTGGCGCGGTAATCTTGCCGTCTTCGATCAGGTAGGCCTCGCTGGTGGAGAACACGAACTTGCCGCTGGTGATATCCACCTGCCCACCACCGAGGTTGGCGCAGTAGATACCCTTCTTCACCGACGCGATAATCTCCTGTGGGTCGCTTTCGCCGGCTCGCATGTAGGTGTTGGTCATGCGTGGCATCGGCAGGTGCGCGTAGGATTCACGGCGGCCGTTGCCGGTCACGGCCATGCCCATCAGGCGCGCGTTCAGCTTGTCCTGCATGTAACCCTTGAGCACGCCATTCTCGATCAGCGTGGTGCACTCGGTCGGGGTACCTTCGTCGTCCACGCTCAACGAGCCGCGGCGGCCTTCAAGGGTGCCATCGTCAACGATGGTGCACAGGCTCGACGCCACTTTCTCGCCAATGCGGCCACTGAACGCCGAACTGCCCTTGCGGTTGAAGTCGCCTTCCAGGCCATGGCCGACCGCTTCGTGCAACAGCACGCCCGACCAGCCCGAGCCCAGCACTACCGGCAAGGTACCGGCCGGTGCCGGGATCGCTTCCAGATTCACCAGGGCCTGGCGCAGGGCCTCGCGGGCATAGCCCATCACCCGCTCTTCGGTGAAGTAGCGGTAATCGGTACGCCCGCCACCGCCCTGCCCGCCACGCTCGCGACGGCCATTCTGCTCGACGATGACGCTGACATTGAAGCGCACCAGCGGGCGTACGTCGGCGGCCAGGCTGCCATCGGCCGCGGCAATCAGTATGCGTTCCCAGACCCCGGCCATGCTCACGCTGACTTGCTGAATGCGCGGGTCCAGGGCACGGGTGGCGGCATCGACACGCTTAAGCAGCTCGACCTTTTCGGCGCGGCTGAGCACGTCCAGCGGGTTGTCCGCGGTATACAGGGCGGCCACTTCCTGGCTGCGGAAGGCTTGCACCGTGCCGTTTTGCCCGGCACGGGAAATCGAACGGGCGGCACGGGCTGCCGAGGTCAGCGCTTCAAGGTTGATCGCGTTGCTGTAGGCGAAGCCGGTTTTTTCGCCGGACTGGGCACGCACGCCCACGCCCTGGTCGAGGTTGAAGCTGCCCTCTTTGACGATGCCGTCTTCCAGGGCCCAGGTTTCCGAGATCTGGCCCTGGAAATACAGGTCGGCGGCATCGATGCCGGGGCCAGCCAACTCACCCAGCACGCTCTGCAGGCTGTCCAGGGTCAAGCCGCCTGGGGCCAGGAGCTGCTCACTGACGGTGGATAACATCTGGCTCATAGTCACTCCGAGGTATGCGCAGGCCGCAACGCGCCCTGCGAAAAAAAGCGCCGGTGCGATACCACCGGCATGCGCGTCCGAATGGACGCTTGTTCTTCAATGTCGCGCTCGGCAAGCAGTACCGCTTCACCTTGCGCCTGTTCTGCGAGAATGCGCCCCCAAGGGTCGACGATCGCCGCATGGCCATGGGTTTCCCGTGGTCCAGGGTGGGCGCCGCCCTGTGCCGCAGCCAGCAGATAACACTGGGTTTCGATGGCCCTGGCACGCACCAGCACCTCCCAATGTGCTGCGCCGGTCACTGCAGTAAAAGCTGCCGGTGCGGTGATCAGCTCCGCGCCGGCCGCGCGCAGCGCGCTGTACAGTTCGGGAAAGCGCAGGTCATAACACACACTCAGCCCCAGCCGACCGACCGGCGTATCAGCCACCACCACCTGAGCACCCTGTGCGTAGTCATCCGACTCGCGGTAACGGCCCCGGTTGTCGGCCACGTCCACATCAAACAAGTGCAGCTTGTCATACCTTGCCGCCACCTCGCCGTGTTCATCGACCAGCAGCGAGCACGCATGGGCCTTGGCATCGGGCTGGCCGAACGGTGGCAATGGCAAAGTACCGGCAACAATCCATAACTTGAGGTCGCGGGCGGTGCGTTTCAACCACGGCAGAATGGGACCTTCCCCCAAGGCTTCGGCACGACCGATGGCAGCAGCATCCTTGCGCCCCATGGCGGCAAAGTTTTCCGGCAGCACCGCCAGCCGTGCGCCGCCCAGCGCGGCCTGCTCCAACAGGGCGCCGGCACGCTGCAGGTTGGTCTGCACGTCGTCCTGGCTGACCATCTGGATTACCGCTGCCTTCATGGGTACTCCTAGCGGGATTTCTCGAAAGGTTTCACAAATGTGATTCTAGGCTCTTTCCACGGCCCTTCGACACGGTAGTGCACGCTGGCAAAGCGTGACACGCGGTCACCGATCAGCCGATCGACCAGGAACAGCGCACCGCCCACCGCCGGCGCGCCGACGATCAACGCCGCCAGCGGCAGGTTGTTGGTCACCGGCAGGCTCACCTGCAAGTCAGCATCGACCCGGTCCCTGACCATGTCCAGCGTGCCGTCGAGTTCGAAGTTGCTCGACGGGCCGGTCACGGTAATCGGTTCGCGGGTTACGTACACGCCACTGCTGGCCACCAGCAAGCCCTTGACCCGGTCATAGGCCAGGCCCTTGTCAAACAGGTCGGAAAAGTCCAGACGCAGGCGCCGGCCAATCGAGTTGAAGTTGAGCAGGCCGAACACCCGCAGTGCCTGTGCGCTGCCTTCGACCTCGACGAACTGGCCGGTGCGCAGCGCCGCATCCATGCTGCCCGAGAAGCGCTTCAGGCCCACTGCGGCCGGCGAACCCGGCCAGCGGCCATCCACGTCCAGGCGGAAGTCGCGGCTGGTCACCGTCGGGGCAAAGCCCCAGGCGCTGAGCACATCCGCCAGGTTCTTGCCGTCAAGGCGCCCTTTGTACCAACTGCTGGTTTTGCCCGTTTCCCCCTCCCAGCCACCACCGCCATCGATGCGCAACCCCTTGAGGTCGAGGTCGATATCACTGGCTGTAACGCCACGTGGGGTCGGCCGCAGCTTGATCGCGGCACTACCGTAAAGATCGTCACCGCGATAGAGCTTGTCGATGCTCAGGTCCAGTGCCGGTACTTTGCGCGGATCGAACGAGGCCAGCGGGTCGGGACCGTCTTCAGCCTGCTGTTCAGCAGCGCTGGCGGCAGGCAGCCGCAAGGTCTGCATGCGCACGACCATCGGCGCGCCCTTGGCATCCGGAACGCGTGCGTTACCGATGACTTCCTTGCTGTCGAGGCGCAAATCCCAAGCCGGGCCGCCCCGGTCCAAGCGCACCACGGCCTGGTTCAGGTCCATGCCGAAGGCTTTCAACTGGCCGATGCTCAGGTCGACGCTTTGCAGGTTCTGCCGCGCGCTGCCACCGGGGTCGTCCCCAGCCAGCCGGCCCGCCTGCTCTTGCCAGGGGGCTAGGTCCAGAGTCTCCAGGCGCCCGCGTACCCTCAGCCCCTGGCTGGCAGGTACCCGGGCGTCGCCTGTGCCCAGCACTAGCTCGCCACGGCCCTGGGTCAAGTTTTCAGCCGGTGCAGCATAGGCAAAGCGGGCAAGGTCGGCGTAGGCAGCATCGAATTGCCGCTCCGGGCCCTGAAGGCTCATGTTGAAACGGCTGTCACGGGTATCTGCTGCCGCTTTGCCGAACGGAGCCGGCAGGTCGATGGCCAGCCCCTTGAGGCTGGAAGTGACACTCAGGCGGTTGTCCCGGCTCCCCAGACTGAGCTGCAACTGATAGGGCAGGTCACCGGAGGCCGGCAAGGCCTGCTTGAACTGCAGCCAGTCAGTCAGCGCCTTGAGCGATACCTGGCCATTGGCATTGATGCGGGTCTGCATCTGCCCAGCCTGACCTTCAGCAGTTATTTGCGCCGTTACCGGCTTGCCGAAGGCCTGCAGGCTGATGCCCTTGCCACTCAGGCCCTTGTCGAAGTCGAAGCTGAAGTCGCCCTTGAGGCGGTTCAACTCCAGGCTTGGCGGGGCAACTTTCAGGCGCGCATCGTGGGTGGCGAAGTCCACCTGCACCTTTGGGCGCTGCCCATGGGCCAGCGGGATATCGAGCTTGACCTTGCCCTTCAGCGGCCCCTCACCTTCCCAGCCGGCGAAAATTTCACCGGTGCCGATTGGCGCTTCCTTGAGAATCTTCAGGCCATCACCCAGGCTACCGTCGAAGTCGCCATCCAGGTAGAGATGGCTGTGCTGGTCACCGTCGACATGCGGGATATCGACATTCACATCGCTGACCTTGGTGTCGAGCAGCACGCCTCGCTGGGCCTTGATGCGCACGCCACTGTCCTCGATGAACACATCGCCATCGACATGCTGCACCTGTGGCCAACCGGGCTGGAAGTCCAGCGCGGCGTCATGCACCTTGAAGAACAGGCTGATGCTGCGCGCTTGCGGAGATGCGCCATGGTTCAGCGAGCCCTGATACTGGAAGTAGCCTTCATCCACAGCGCCTTTGACTATAGCGCTGCGCAGCCACTCGTCGAGTGCCGGGCTGAGCACCTCGGGCAGATACTTGGCAGTAAAGCGGCCATCGCCTTCGGTCAGGCCGACGCGCAGGTCCATGTAGTCTTCGCGGCCTTCCTCGAACAACAGGCGAATCAGGAAGTCACCGGCGATCTTGCCCTCCTCGCCCAGCACCTTGAGGTAAGGCGCAATCAGGGTGAAACCGTCTTTGTCCAAGGTCCAGGTCAAGCGCGCATTCGCCTTCTGGTAATGCCAGGGCTTGGCGAAGATCGGGTACAGATGCAGCATGAACGCATCGGTATCCAGGCGCAGCTCGCCGTGGCCCAGGTCACCACTGATGCTGCCACTGACGTTACCGGCCGCCGGGGCGTTGTGATAAGCATCGAAGCCTACCTTCTCCAGGTTGGCTGCGAACTGCAGGCGCTGGTCACCCTCGGCCTTGGGCCTGGCCTCGAGGCGCACATTGCGCAGCGCACCGGTCACCTTCAAGCCATCGACCACATCCTTGACCTTGTCCGGCAGGGGGGCCAGGGCATCGATCAGCGGAGTCAGCGGGGTGAGGTCGAGGCGGTCGGCCTGTAACTGCCAGCTTTCATCGGCTGCGCTCTGGCCAGGGCGCTGCTGCAACTGCAGGTGAGACTCCCAGCGGGCCTTGCCGAGGTCCATGGCCAACGAGTCGACGACCACATCGAAGCCTTGCTCCCGGCGCTGGAACCAGGCGCCCAAAGCGAGGTTATTCAGGTTGGCAGCCTTGCGCCCGGCATAGGCCCCCTCCAGCCTGGGTGCATTGAGCCTTACGACGGCCCGTTGCAACTGCCCCTTGCCCCAGCCGATCCAGAACTCACCGCCCGCCCGCAGGGTGTCAGCATGCCACTGCCCCAACACCCTGGGCGGCAACCAATGTGCCCAGTCACTTTGCGGCAGGCTCACATAGGCTTCTACCTCGCCATCACGCCAGGCCTCGGCCGACATTCGGCTGTTCAGGCTCAACGCCAGGGGCTGGCCGTCAGGCAGGGTCGCACGCAAATCCAGGGCCTGGCGTTTAGCACCGGCCTGCAGGCCGGCACTCACATATGTCAGGGTCAGCGGGTCGCGCTGCCAAGGGTGCAGGGTGACCAGACTGTCGAACACATCGATGCGCCCCAGCTGGCGCAGGCGCTGCAGCAAGTCGGCAGGGTCCAGCGGCGCGTCGTCCTTCTTCGGCAGGCCTTCCAGGCTCCAGGCGCCCTGCTCGTTCTCGCGAAGGATCAGTTGCAGCCCGCCCAGCTGAATGCGCGCCAGGCGCACTTCGCGGGCGGTGAGGCTGGCCCAGATGTCGGGCACCACCATGACGTCATCCAGCCGGAGCGCCTTGGTGCCTTCGCCCAGTTGCAGGTCGCGCACCCGCAGCACAGGGGCCAGTCCGCTCCAGTGCCCTTCCAGGGCACCGACATGCACGGGCAGGCCAAGCGCCTGCTCGGCCTTGCTTTCTACGTCGGCACGGTACTCGGCTACCAGCGGCACCAGTTCACGACCAAGGCTGACATACAGCGCCACCAATACGGCCAGCAGGGCACATATGCCCAACCCCCAGCGGGTCAGAGCAACAAGAACGCGGTTCAGACGTCCCATGGCCATGGCCCTCCAAGTCGTTTATCCATGATGGCCCGTCGTGCCGGTTTTGCCAGCGCGACGATGCAGTGGCGTGTTTCAGAAGGCCTCAGAGCAGCACCACGTCGTATTGTTCCTGCGAATACATCGACTCGACCTGGAAGCGAATGGTTCGACCGATGAAGGCTTCCAGTTCCGCCACGTTGCCTGACTCTTCATCGAGCAGGCGGTCGACCACCTTCTGGTTGGCCAGCACACGGTAGCCTTCAGCCTGATAGGCACGGGCCTCACGCAGGATCTCGCGGAATATTTCGTAACAGATGGTCTCGGGCGTTTTCAGCTTGCCGCGGCCCTGACAGGCCAGACACGGCTCGCAAAGCACCTGTTCCAGGCTTTCCCGCGTGCGCTTGCGGGTCATCTGCACCAGGCCGAGCTCGGTGATGCCGATGATGTTGGTCTTGGCGTGATCGCGCTCCAGTTGTTTTTCCAGGGTACGCAGAACCTGGCGCTGGTGATCTTCGTCTTCCATGTCGATGAAGTCGATGATGATGATGCCGCCAATGTTGCGCAGACGCAGTTGTCGGGCGATGGCGGTAGCGGCCTCGAGGTTGGTCTTGAAGATGGTTTCTTCGAGGTTGCGATGGCCGACGAAAGCCCCGGTGTTGACGTCGATGGTGGTCATCGCTTCGGCCGGGTCGACCACCAGGTAACCGCCGGACTTCAACGGCACCTTGCGCTCCAGAGCCCGCTGAATCTCGTCTTCGACACCGTACAGGTCAAAGATTGGGCGCTCACCTGGGTAATGTTCGAGGCGGTCGGCAATTTCCGGCATCAACTCGCCGACAAACTGCGTGGTCTTCTGGAAGGTTTCCCGCGAGTCGATGCGGATCTTCTCGATCTTCGGATTGACCAGGTCGCGCAGGGTACGCAGGGCCAGGCCAAGGTCCTCGTAAATGACCGTGGGCGCGCCGCAGGTCTTGATCTGGGTGCCGATCTGCTCCCACAGGCGGCGCAGGTAACGGATGTCCTGCACGATCTCCTCGGCACGCGCGCCTTCGGCGGCGGTGCGCAAGATGAAGCCACCGGCATCCTTGATGTTTTCGCCATCCATGCAGTCGCTGACCACTTGCTTGAGGCGATCACGCTCGGCTTCGTCCTCGATTTTCAGCGAAATACCGACATGGCTGCTGCGTGGCATGTACACCAGGTAACGCGACGGAATCGATAGCTGGGTGGTCAGGCGCGCACCCTTGGTGCCGATAGGGTCCTTGGTCACCTGCACCACCAGGGCCTGGCCTTCATGTACCAGTGCGGTGATGTTCTCTACCGCCGAGCCTTCGCGCTGGGAGATTTCCGAGGCATGGATAAACGCTGCGCGTTCGAGGCCGATGTCGACGAAGGCCGCCTGCATGCCCGGCAGCACACGCACCACTTTGCCCTTGTAGATATTGCCGACGATGCCACGGCGCTGGGTGCGCTCGACATGCACTTCCTGCAGCACCCCGTTTTCCACCACCGCCACACGTGACTCCATCGGGGTGATGTTGATCAGGATCTCTTCACTCATGGCAGGCTCTCGTCAAAGTTTCTTCTAATGATGAATGGCGTATGCACTGCTGGCTACTGCGGGTTTGTTACCTCTGGCGTATGCGCGAGCGACTGCCAGCAGGCGATGCCGAACTGGCCAAGCAAATCGGCCGTTTCACAGAGTGGCAAGCCGACCACCGCCGAATAGCTGCCGGAAAGGCCGCTGACGAAGACCGCGCCCAGCCCCTGGATGGCATAGCCGCCAGCCTTGTCAGATGGCTCGCCGCTGGCCCAATAGCGTTGCGCTTCATCGGTGCTGATGGCGCGAAAGCGCACTGTGCTGGTCACGCAAAAACTGTGCACTCGCTGGCCATCGTCCAGGGCGACAGCGGTCAGCACCTGATGCTCGCGGCCTGACAGGTCAGCCAGCATGGCCAAGGCATCTTCACGGTTTTCCGGTTTGCCGAGAATACGACCATCGAGCACCACGGCAGTGTCTGCGCCGAGCACTACCGCCGGGCCGTCGACACGGGCCAGGCCGGCGGCGGCCTTTGCCCGGGCCAGGCGTTCGACGTAGGCAGGGGCGCTTTCGCTGGGTAGCGGAGATTCATCGATGGGGGCACTGATGACAATGAACGGCACGCCGATCTGCGTCAGCAGTTCACGACGCCGGGGCGAGCCTGAAGCCAGGTATAGCGGGGTCATGCAGACATCTCCCTGTCAGTGGCGCGTTGCCGTCAGTTGATGTGCAAGCGTCGACGCAGGTCGCGCAAGGCAAAGCTGATCCACGGCCAGAGCAAGGCGCTGATCACCGCCGACCAGACCAGCGCCAGGGTGGGCAGGCGGTTGCCGGTCAGTGCACTGAGCCACAGCTGGATCAACTGGGCGATACCAAAGATCACCAGAATGACCAGGCTTTGCTGCCACATGGGGAACATGCGCAGACGCTGCTGCAGGGACAGCACCAAGAAGGTGATGAGGGTTAGGACCAGCGCATTCTGCCCCAGCAGCGTGCCATACAGCACGTCCTCGGCAAGGCCCAGCACGAATGCCGTGGTCATGCCGACCTTGTTCGGCACGGCAAGGGTCCAGAACGACACCAGCAAGGCCAGCCACATGGGCCGGAACACTTCCATGAACTGCGGCATGGGGGAAACGCTGAGCAGCAGGCCGATGGCGAACGTAAGCCAGATGACCCAGCCGTTATTGCGGCGTGATGCAGCCATCATTGCCTCCGGGGTTGAGCGGGTGCGGCCGGCGTGGCAGGTGCAGCAGACGGGGCTGCTGGCTGCGCGACCGGAGTGGCCGGTGCTGCCGGTGCCGCCGGTGCTGCCGGCGTGACCGACGCGGCAGGCGTGCCAGCGGCGGGTGCGACCTGATCACGGGTAGCGGCCGGCTGGCCGGCAGGTGCAGCGCCCTTGCGGTCAGCCTCTTCCTGGGCAATGGCGGCATCGGTGGCGCGCTGCTCCGGGCTACGCCGGTCACTGAACACCAGCAACATATAGCGGCTGCGGTTGAGCGCGGCGGTGGGGATGGCACGGACGATGGCAAAGGGCTGGCCGGAATCGTGGATCACTTCGTTGACCGTGGCCACCGGATAGCCGGCAGGAAAGCGCTGCCCCATGCCGGAACTGACCAGCAGGTCGCCTTCCTTGATGTCGGCAGTGTCGGCCACATGGCGCAACTCCAGGCGCTCCGGGTTGCCAGTGCCGCTGGCGATGGCACGCAGACCGTTGCGGTTGACCTGCACCGGAATGCTGTGGGTGGTATCGGTCAGCAACAGCACCCGCGCGGTGTAGGGCATCAACTCTACGACCTGGCCCATCAGGCCGCGGGCATCGAGCACCGGCTGGCCCAGGAACACACCATCACGCTCACCCTTGTTGATCAGAATGCGGTGGGTAAACGGGTTGGGGTCGACACCGATCAGCTCGGCCACTTCAACCTTTTCGTTGACCAGCGCCGAAGAGTTGAGCAACTCGCGCAGCCGCACGTTCTGCTCGGTCAGGGCCGCCAGCTTCTGCAGGCGCCCCTGCAGCAGCAGGGCTTCGGTCTTGAGCTTCTCGTTTTCGGCAATCAGCTCGGTGCGGCTACCGAACTGGCCGGCCACACCTTGCCAGGCACGCTGTGGCAAATCGGTGATCCAGTACGACTCCATCAGCACCAGGCCCATCTGGCTGCGCACGGGTTTGAGCACATCGAAGCGCGCGTCGACAACCATCAACGCGACCGACATCACCACCAGAACGAGCAGGCGAACGCCCAGCGAAGGGCCCTTGGAGAAAAGCGGTTTAATGGGCCGTTCCTCGTGGACGACTCAGGAGGTCATTGGACATGGAACAACGCACCAGCCTGGTTGCAAGTTGACGGATACGGCGCCCTAAACGGGCGCCAGCCCAGCGCATACAGGTAGCACTGTACGTACTACCTGTAAACCGGGCGCTCGTGAACAGCGAGCGGGATCACTCGCTGGAGAGCAGGTCCATCGCGTGCTTGTCCATCATCTCCAGGGCGCGACCGCCGCCACGGGCGACGCAGGTCAGCGGGTCCTCGGCGACGATCACCGGCAGGCCGGTTTCCTGGGCCAGCAGTTTGTCGAGGTCACGCAGCAGCGCACCACCACCGGTCAGCACCAGGCCGCGCTCGGCGATGTCCGAGGCGAGTTCCGGCGGCGATTGCTCGAGGGCGCTCTTGACCGCCTGGACGATGGTCGCCAGCGATTCCTGCAGCGCTTCGAGCACTTCGTTGGAGTTCAGGGTGAAGGCACGCGGTACGCCTTCGGCCAGGTTACGACCACGCACGTCGACTTCACGTACTTCGCCACCTGGGTAGGCAGTACCGATTTCCTGCTTGATACGTTCGGCGGTGGATTCGCCGATCAAGCTGCCGTAGTTGCGGCGTACGTAGGTTACGATGGCTTCGTCGAAGCGGTCACCGCCAACGCGAACGGACTCGGCATAGACCACACCGTTCAGCGAGATCAGGGCGATTTCAGTGGTACCGCCACCGATATCGACGACCATCGAACCGCGGGCCTCTTCAACCGGCAGGCCGGCACCGATGGCAGCGGCCATTGGCTCTTCGATCAGGAACACTTCACGGGCACCCGCACCGAGGGCCGACTCGCGGATGGCGCGGCGCTCGACCTGGGTCGACTTGCACGGCACGCAGATCAGCACGCGCGGGCTCGGCTGCAGGAAGCTGTTCTCGTGAACCTTGTTGATAAAATATTGCAACATTTTTTCGCAGACGCTGAAGTCGGCAATGACGCCGTCCTTCATCGGACGAATGGCTGCAATGTTGCCAGGCGTACGGCCCAGCATGCGTTTGGCTTCGGTACCGACGGCGACGACGCTTTTCTGGTTGCCATGGGTACGGATGGCAACAACCGAGGGCTCATTCAGGACGATACCGCGCTCACGCACGTAAATAAGGGTGTTGGCAGTACCCAGGTCGATAGAAAGATCGCTGGAAAACATGCCACGCAGTTTCTTGAACATGGGAAAGTGACCCTGGGGAAAGCGTGGGTAAAAAAGTGCGGCAAACTCTAACAATGGCAGGGATTTTGGGCAAGGAGCCAATATGTTAAATTGGCTGTTTTTCCGAGCACGCCAGCAGAATTTCGCGGCCGTTAGACC
The DNA here is from genome assembly GCF_030418155.1 of Pseudomonas sp. 2,4-D. Lineage (NCBI taxonomy): Bacteria > Pseudomonadati > Pseudomonadota > Gammaproteobacteria > Pseudomonadales > Pseudomonadaceae > Pseudomonas > Pseudomonas sp. 2,4-D. The sequence continues at coordinate 49,908 of NZ_JAUHUI010000021.1, read as the reverse complement.
GCCAGAAAGCTGACATGTTCCTCACCGCGGACCCAAATTCCGTTCTTTGTTTCCCTTGGAGATCCTCATGGCGCTTGAACGCTGCGACGTGGAAAAGATCGCCCATCTGGCCCGCCTGGGCCTGAATGATGGCGAACTGCCACGCATTACCGACGCCCTGAACAGCATTCTGGGCCTGGTCGACCAGATGCAAGCGGTCGATACCACTGGCATCGAGCCCCTGGCCCACCCGCTGGAGGCCAGCCAGCGCCTGCGTCCTGACCAAGTCACCGAAAGCAACCAGCGCGATGCCTACCAGGCCATCGCACCGTCGACCGAAAGCGGTCTGTACCTGGTTCCCAAAGTCATCGAGTAAGGGATAGAGCCTGCCATGCATCAATTGACCCTGGCCGAGATCGCCCGCGGACTCGCCGACAAATCGTTTTCTTCCGAAGAGCTGACCGGCACGCTGCTGGCGCGCATCAAGCAGCTCGACCCACAGATCAACAGCTTCATCAGCGTCACCGAAGACCTGGCCCTGGGCCAGGCGCGTGCCGCCGATGCCCGTCGCGCCGCTGGCGAAACCGGCGCGCTGCTGGGTGCACCGATAGCCCACAAAGACCTGTTCTGCACCAACGGCGTACGCACCAGTTGCGGCTCGAAGATGCTCGACAACTTCAAGGCGCCCTATGACGCCACCGTGGTCGCCAAGCTGGCCGAAGCCGGCATGGTTACCCTGGGCAAGACCAACATGGACGAATTCGCCATGGGTTCGGCCAACGAATCCAGCCATTACGGCTCGGTGAAGAACCCGTGGAACCTCGAGCACGTTCCGGGCGGATCGTCCGGTGGTTCGGCCGCTGCCGTGGCCGCGCGTCTGCTGCCCGCCACCACGGGCACCGACACCGGCGGCTCGATCCGCCAGCCAGCGGCACTGACCAACCTCACCGGCCTCAAGCCGACGTACGGTCGTGTGTCGCGCTGGGGCATGATCGCCTACGCCTCCAGCCTCGACCAGGGCGGCCCGCTGGCCCGCACCGCCGAGGACTGCGCGCTGCTGCTGCAAGGTATGGCCGGTTTCGACGCCAAGGACTCCACCAGTATCGAAGAACCGGTGCCGGACTACAGCGCCAGCCTGAACGCTTCGCTGCAGGGCCTGCGCATCGGCCTGCCGAAGGAGTATTTCGGTGCAGGCCTCGACCCACGCATCGCTGACCTGGTCCAGGCCAGCGTCAAAGAGCTGGAAAAGCTCGGTGCAGTGGTCAAGGAAATCAGCCTGCCGAACATGCAGCATGCCATTCCGGCCTACTACGTGATCGCTCCGGCTGAAGCCTCTTCCAACCTGTCGCGTTTCGACGGCGTACGCTTCGGCTACCGCTGTGAAGAGCCGAAAGACCTCACCGACCTGTACAAGCGCTCACGCGGCGAAGGGTTCGGCGTTGAAGTACAGCGCCGCATCATGGTCGGTACCTACGCCCTGTCGGCCGGCTACTACGACGCCTATTACGTGAAGGCGCAGCAAATCCGCCGCCTGATCAAGAACGACTTCATGGCCGCCTTCAACGATGTCGACCTGATTCTCGGCCCGACCACGCCAAACCCGGCCTGGAAGCTTGGCGCCAAGAGCAGCGACCCGGTTGCCGCCTATCTCGAAGACGTCTACACCATCACCGCCAACCTGGCGGGCCTGCCTGGCCTGTCGATGCCTGCGGGCTTCGTCGACGGCCTGCCGGTCGGCGTGCAACTGCTGGCGCCGTACTTCCAGGAAGGCCGCCTGCTCAACGTCGCGCACCGCTACCAACAGGTGACCGACTGGCATACCCGCGCCCCCAACGGCTTCTGAGGAATTCACACATGCAATGGGAAGTTGTGATCGGGCTGGAAATCCACACTCAGCTCGCCACCCAGTCGAAGATCTTCTCCGGCAGCGCTACCACCTTTGGCTCCGAGCCGAATACTCAGGCCAGCCTGGTTGACCTGGGCATGCCCGGTGTACTGCCGGTGCTGAACGAGCAAGCCGTGCGCATGGCGTGCATGTTCGGCCTGGCCATCGATGCCGAAATCGGCAAGCGCAACGTGTTCGCACGCAAGAACTACTTCTACCCCGACCTGCCCAAGGGCTACCAGATCAGCCAGATGGACCTGCCGATCGTCGGCAAGGGCCACCTGGACATCGCGCTGGAAGACGGCACCATCAAGCGCATCGGCGTAACCCGCGCGCACCTGGAAGAAGACGCCGGCAAGAGCCTGCACGAAGACTTCAGCGGTTCCACCGGCATCGACCTGAACCGTGCCGGCACTCCGCTGCTGGAAATCGTCTCCGAGCCTGACATGCGCAGTGCCAAGGAAGCCGTAGCTTACGTCAAGGCGATCCACGCGCTGGTGCGCTACCTGGGCATCTGCGACGGCAACATGGCCGAAGGTTCGCTGCGCTGCGACTGCAACGTATCGATCCGCCCGAAAGGCCAGACCGAGTTCGGCACTCGCTGCGAAATCAAGAACGTCAACTCGTTCCGTTTCATCGAGCGTGCGATCAACAGCGAAATCCAGCGCCAGATCGACCTGATCGAAGACGGTGGCAAAGTGGTGCAGGAAACCCGCCTGTACGACCCGAACAAGGACGAAACCCGCTCCATGCGCAGCAAAGAGGAAGCTAACGACTACCGTTACTTCCCCGACCCCGACCTGCTGCCGGTAGTCATCGAGGACAGCTTCCTCGAAACCATTCGCGCCGGCCTGCCGGAGCTGCCACCACAGAAGGTCGAGCGCTTCCAGACTCAGTACGGTCTGTCGGCCTACGACGCCAACGTGTTGGCTTCCAGCCGCGAACAGGCTGACTACTTCGAAGAAGTGGTGAAGATCGGTGGTGATGCCAAGCTGGCGGCCAACTGGGTCATGGTCGAACTGGGTAGCCTGCTGAACAAGCTGGGTGTCGAAATCGATCAGGCGCCGGTCAGCGCCGCGCAACTGGGCGGCATGCTGCTGCGCATTCGTGACAACACCATCAGCGGCAAGATTGCCAAAACCGTGTTCGAGGCCATGGCCGCCGGTGAAGGCGATGCCGACAGCATCATCGAGAGCAAGGGCCTGAAACAGGTTACCGACACGGGTGCGATCGACAAGATGCTCGACGAAATGCTGGCAGCCAATGCCGAGCAGGTCGAACAGTATCGCGCAGCCGATGAGGCCAAGCGCGGCAAGATGTTCGGCTTCTTCGTCGGCCAGGCCATGAAAGCCTCCAAAGGCAAGGCCAACCCGGGGCAGGTGAACCAATTGCTCAAAGCCAAGCTCGAAGGGTGATGGTTTTACCCCTGTAATGCTGCGAGGGCGTCGCCCTCGTTCGCGGCTGAAGCCGCTCCTACACAAGCCAGCGGTCCCTGTAGGAGCGGATTTACCCGCGAATGGTCGCACCGGAGAGCACCTGACTTGCTAAAACGTTCCCTCGGCACCCTCGCCCTGTTTTCTTTCCTGGCCGGCTGCGCCAGCCATGACATCGACCCGCGCGGCTACGACCAGACGGGCACCGCTTCCTACTACGGCTCGCGCCACCATGGCAAACGCACCGCCAGTGGCGAACCGTTCAACCAGCACGGCCTTACCGCCGCCCACCGCAGCCTGCCCTTCGGCACACGTGTACGGGTGACCAACATGGCCAACCAGCGCAGTGTGGTGGTACGCATCAACGACCGTGGCCCGCACACCCGCGGCCGCCTGATCGACCTGTCTCGCGCAGCAGCGGAAAAAATCGGCATGCTCCGTAGCGGAACAGCGCGCGTGCGAGTACAAGGGCTTAGCGACTGACGCGACAGGAGTCCGACCATTTTCGACCTGGCCACCCTTCCCACTTTTAGCCTGCTGCAAATGGGCGTTGCCCTGCTGTTGCTGGTCGGCGGCGCCGAGTTACTGGTGCGCTCCGCCTTGCGCCTGGCGCAGCGCCTGCACGTGCGCCCGCTGATCATAGGCCTGAGCCTGGTGGCCTTCGGCAGTACCGCGCCACAATTGACCGTAAGCCTGCAGGCCGCCTACCAGGGTGCGCCGGATGTGGCAGTAGGCAGCGTGATCGGCAGCAACATCTTCAACGTACTGGTCATTCTCGGCCTGGCCGCGCTGATCATCCCGCTGCGGGTGTCACGCCAGCTGGTGCGCCTGGACATTCCCTTGATGATCCTTGCCAGCGGGCTGGTGTATGCACTGTCCGCCAATGCCCACCTGGGCAGGGTTGAAGGGGCACTGCTATTGCTGGGGCTGGCCGGTTACCTGGCAATGCTCTGGCATCAGTCGCGCCATTACGCACGCACCTACCCTGCCCCGGACGCCGCCAGGTCCGGGGCCGGGCGCTTCTGGTCAGGTACGCTGCTGCAGATACTGGTCGGCCTTGGCCTGCTGAGCCTGGCGGGCCACTTGCTACTGGAAGCTGCCATCGAGGTGGCCACCGACCTGGGCCTGTCCGAGCGTATTATCGGCCTGACGGTCGTCGCCATCTGCACCTCCCTGCCGGAACTGGCCGCTGCGCTGATCGCCGCCTTGCGTGGCGAACGGGAGATCGCGGTGGGCACGGTGATCGGCAGCAACCTGTTCAACCTGCTGGCCGTACTGGGCCTGACCGCACTGATCACCCCGGAACCCCTGTCGATCTCGCCTAACGCGCTGTCTTTCGATCTGCCTGTAATGCTCGGCGTTGCCGTACTGAGCCTGCCAGTGTTCTATTCCGGTTACCGCATCACTCGCGCCGAAGGCCTGGTGTTTCTTTGCCTGTACCTGGCCTACGGCCTTCATGTGGCGGCTTTTACCATGGGTATGCCGCTGGCTGGCCGCCTGGAGCGATTGATGCTGTTCTATGTACTGCCGGTGCTCGCTACAGTGTTGCTGTACACCACCGTGCGTGCCTGGCGGAGGCAGCATTGAGGGGCATGCGTCAGGGCCGCCAGACGCATGCCTTTAGGCTTTCGTCGCCTGTGAGATCGAGCGCCGAAAACCTAACGGCATACCCCTTACGAACAAACCCGATCAGCCCTTGGCCTGGCGAGCCTTCTTCAACTTGAAGGCCACCCACAGCACAGCGATCCATACCGGGATCAGCATTACCGAGATGCGAATCGGCGGCGTCAGGTACATCACCACCAGGATCAGCACGATGAACGCCAGGCACAGGTAGTTGGTCAGTGGGTGACCCAGGCTTTTGTAGAAGGGGGTGATCCCGGCGGCCAGCTTGGCCTTGCGGAATTTCAGGTGGGTAATGCTGATGCTCGCCCAGTTGATCACCAACGCGGACACTGCCAACGCCATCAGCAAGCCAAAGGCCCCACCCGGCATCAGGTAGTTGATCAGCACGCACAGGCCGGTCGCAAAGGCCGACACGCCCAGCGCGGTCAGCGGCACGCCGCTACGGCTTACCTTCAGCAACTGACGCGGCGCATCGCCCTGGCTGGCGAGGCCGAACAGCATACGGCTATTGGCGTACACACAGCTGTTGTACACCGAGAGCGCAGCCGTCAGCACCACGATATTGAGGATGGTCGCCACCAGGTCGCTGTCCAGTTCGTGGAAGATCATCACGAACGGGCTGCCGCCTTGCACCACCTTCTGCCAAGGGTACAGCGACAACAGCACTGCCAAGGCACCGATGTAGAAAATCAGAATACGGTACACCACCTGGTTGGTGGCCTTGGGGATGCTCTGGCGCGGGTTGTCAGCCTCGGCAGCCGTGATGCCGACCAACTCCAGGCCACCGAACGAGAACATGATCACCGCCAGGGCCATTACCAGACCCGTGACGCCGTTAGGGAAGAAGCCGCCGTACTGCCACAGGTTGGCCACGCTGGCATCCGGGCCACCATGACCGCTGCCCAGCAACCAGGCACCAAAGCCGATCATGCTGACGATGGCTACTACCTTGACCAGGGCGAACCAGAACTCCATCTCGCCATAGACCTTTACCTGGGTCAGGTTGATCAGGTTGATCACCACGAAGAAGATCGCTGCCGTGGCCCAGGTGGGGAAGTCCGGCCACCAGTACTGCACGTAGATACCGACCGCCGTCAGCTCGGCCATGCCGACCAGCACGTACACCACCCAGTAATTCCAGCCTGAAACAAAACCGGCGAACTCGCTCCAGTATTGGTGGGCGAAGTGGCTGAAGCTGCCGGCGACCGGCTCTTCCACCACCATTTCGCCCAGCTGGCGCATGATCAGGAAGGCCATCAGGCCGGCGATGGCGTAGCCCAGCAACACGGAGGGGCCGGCCAACTGGATGGTCTGGGCAATGCCCAGGAACAACCCGGTACCGATGGCCCCGCCCAGCGCGATCAGCTGGATATGGCGATTCTTCAGCCCGCGCTGTAACCGCTCGGGCGTGCTCTGGTCTTGCATGAAGTGTCCTTTAGCTCAGTGAGGCAGTGTTGTTGCTGTTATTTGCAGTCAAGGATCTAGATCCATCCGCCCCACTGCAAGATGAAAATACCAATGTTGGTGGTGATCGCCGCCATTAGCGTGGTAATCACGATGATCGACGCGGCCAGTTCATGATTGCCGTTGGCCGCCCGCGCCATCACGTAGCTGGCCGCAGCGGTCGGGCTGCCTATGTACAGGAACAGGATGCCCAGCTCCGCCCCGCGAAACCCACACAACCAGGCCCCAAGGGTGCCGAGCAGCGGCAGCCAGAGCATTTTCACGAGGCTGGCATCGATGGCCAGCCGGCCACAGTTACGCAGCGCTGCCAGCGACAGCGTGCCACCGATACAGATCAGCGCCAGCGGCAGGGTCATCTGTGCCAGGTAGTCGCCCGAGGTCAGTAGCCAGTTGGGCAACGGCACTTGGCCGTAAGCCATCGGCGCGGCCACCAGCACGCTGATGATCAGCGGGTTGCTGAAAATGCTCTTGCAGATGCTCCACGGGTCGGACTTGAGGTCCGGGCTGTACACCGCCAGTACCACCGCTGACAGCGAGTTGTACATGAGGATGACCAGGCCTGCGAGTACCGCCCCCAGGGAAATGCCGTAGTCACCGTACAGGCTGGCGGCCAGGGCCAGGCCGATCACACCGTTGTTGCCGCGAAAGGCGCCCTGGGTATAGATGCCCCGGTCGGCCATCGGGCTACGCCAGATGGCCATGCCCCAGGCAATGGCGAAACCGGCCAGGGTGGCGACGATGAAATACAGGATGACACCGGGCTTGACCGCTGCGGCCAGGTCGGCGTGATAGATACCGAGGAAGAGCAGCGCCGGCATGCAGACGTTGAACACCAGCTGCGAGGCGACGCGGTTGAAGTTATCGTCGATCAAGTGAATGCGTTTGAGCAGGACGCCCATGAACAGCATGGCGAAAACCGGTGCCGTGATGTTCAGGGTCTGGATAAGAAGGGCGAGCATGCGCAAGCGATCCTGGAGGGGTTGCCGTCAGGCGGCCAATGATACGTCAACGGCTGGGATTTGCGGGGATCAAGCGCGATAAAAGGAAATGTCTTTCAGGTTTTCTGCTGCCAGTACCGGCCGCTTTGCACGTAACCCCGCCCTCCCACAGGTACCACGCCGCGACTCATCGGTTCACACAAACCTGTCAGCCATTCATGAAAAGCCCGCAGCAACCCACGCCTTGTTCAGCCGCTTCTCCCGCGCCGACGCCGCCAGCGCCATCACCCCTTGGTCACGCTGCCAGATTTGCGCCCACTGCACCGGCCCTGTCGCCAACGCCGCATCGATCTCCGCCCGCAACGACTGGAACTGCGCAAACAACCCGCCCAGCAACAAGTGACAACCCATGCTATCGGCACACTGCCGGCTACCCTCGGCACAGCCGGCCAACAGCCCAAGCAACTGCAGGCGCAGCCCCTGCGGCCAGGCGCACTCCTGCCCCACGCCATACAACCAGGCGGTCAGCGCCGCGAGCACATACAAATCCTCCAGCGAACGGAACGGCTTCACGTAGGCATCCCAGCCGTCACCGGCCAGCAACTCGCACGATGCCTGCTCCAGCAGCAGTCGGCCGTGCCCGACGTCCGGCATCAGCGGCAGGGTCGGCAATGGCTCCAGTGTCACCCCCGGCTCCCCGGGGTAGACCACCGCCAGGCTCAGTTGCGGCGCCGCGCCAGCCGCTTCGCTACGCGCCGCCACCAGCAACCACTCCGCCTCCAGGCCTGCGGTAACGAAGTCTTTGCAGCCCGACAGCCGCAGAGCGTCCAGCCGCGTGTGCATGTCTGCAGGCCGCACGCTGCGCCGCTCGGTGGCACACAAGGCGCCAAGGCTGTGCGGCGCACTGGGCCACAGCACGCGAAGGGCGGCCTGGTAACCCATCAGGAAGGCCAGGCCCGGGGTGGCCATTGCACGCCCACCCAGTACCGCCAGTTCGAAGGGGGTAACCGGGCCGAGGCGCTCAAGCAGCGCGGCGTAGGTTTCGCCCAGGGAGCCTGTCGGCGCGAGGCGAAGCGGATCGTTGAGTCGTTGCAACCAGGCCATGGAACAGCTCCTTGCTGGAGGGCTTTCAGTTAAGGCTCAGGGTGTGTCACGCAAGCATCACCAAACATTCACAGGGGTGACACCGGGTCTACCTAGGCTGACTTTGCACAACAAAGCCGACCGGCCGCAACCTTTCTTGGCTGGCTTATGGAGACTCGTAATGACTCGGATCGCTACCGCTGGCGACTACAGCACCGAACGCCGTCTGCAAGCCGAACGCCTGGTTGGCGCCGCGGCGCTGCAAGAAGCCCAGGCTCTGCGCTACACCGTATTCAGCGCAGAATTCAAGGCCAAGCTCAAAGGTGCCGAGCAGGGCCTGGACATGGACGACTACGACGTTCACTGCCGCCATATTGGTGTACGCGACCTGAGCACCGGCGAACTGGTTGCCACCACCCGCCTGCTCGATCACCAGGCTGCCAGCAGCCTGGGCCGTTTCTACAGCGAAGAAGAATTCAGCCTGCACGGCCTGTTGCAGTTGCAAGGCCCGATCCTCGAACTGGGCCGTACCTGCGTCGCCCCCGACTACCGCAACGGCGGTACCATCGCCGTGCTCTGGGGCGAACTGGCCGAGGTGCTCAACGAGGGCCGCTACAGCTATCTGATGGGCTGCGCCAGTATCCCCATGCAGGACGGCGGCGTGCAGGCCCATGCAGTGATGCAGCGCCTGCGTGAACGTTACCTGTGCACCGAACACCTGCGTGCCGAGCCGAAGAACCCACTGCCGAAACTGGCCCTGCCCAACAACGTCATTGCCGAAATGCCACCGCTGCTCAAGGCCTATATGCGCCTGGGCGCGAAGATTTGCGGCGAGCCATGCTGGGACGAAGACTTCCAGGTGGCAGACGTGTTCATCCTGCTCAAACGCGACGAGCTGTGCCCACGCTACGCCCGCCACTTCAAGGCGGCGGTCTGATGCCGAATTTGCGGGTACTGGCCCGCCTCATCCGACTGCTGCTGGTACTGGCGCAGGGCATGCTGATGGCCAGCATTATCGCCTTGGGCGAGCGCTTGGGCTTCAAGGCGCCGATCGAACGGCGCCAGCGCTGGACCTGCCTGTTCATGAAGCGCCTGGTCGCCGCCCTGCCCTTCGACGTCAAGGTAGTTGGCGAACTTCCACAGCGGCCGATGCTGTGGGTCAGCAACCATGTTTCCTGGACCGACATCCCCCTGCTTGGCATGCTCACGCCGCTGTCTTTCCTGTCCAAGGCCGAAGTGCGCCACTGGCCGGTGGCCGGCTGGCTGGCGGAAAAGGCCGGCACGCTGTTCATTCGCCGCGGTGGTGGCGACAGCCAGCGCCTGCGCGAACAGATCGCCGGGCAACTGGGGCTGGCCCGCCCGCTGCTGATCTTCCCCGAAGGCACCACTACCAGCGGCCGTACGTTGCGCACCTTTCATGGGCGCCTGCTGGCAGGTGCCATCGACCGTGGCGTGGCAGTGCAGCCAGTCGCTATCCAGTACCTGCGTGATGGCCAGATCGACCCGGTAGCACCGTTCATTGGTGAAGACGACCTGGTGTCGCACCTGATGCGCCTGTTTGCCCAGCCGCGGGGCGAGGTGTGCATCCACCTGCTGCAGCCAATAGGTAGCGTGGGCAAGGAACGTGCGGTGCTGGCGTTGCAGGCGCAACAGGCGATTCACCTGGCGCTGTTCGGGGTTGAAGACGTGGAGATGGCGCCACGTCGGCAGGCGCGGGCTGCCTGAATGCTTGCACTGCCTGTTCTGGCCCTTTCGCGGGTGAACCCGCTCCTACACCGAGCGCATTACCCGTAGGAGCGGGTTCACCCGCGAAGAGGCCAGTATCACTCACACACCTCTAACTGTCATACATCCGCCCTACCGCCGCAAACGCCTGCAGTTGCGGGTAGAACTCGCGAAAATCCGCCAGCAGCGGCTCATACAGCCGCTCCAGTTCCACCATCACCCCGGCCATCCCCTCAGGCCGCGACAAGCGCCGGGCAATGCCGTTGAACACCTGTTCCAGCGTGTCGAAGTCGCCATACGCCCCTAGCCAGTCATCCGCTGCCATGAACGGCGCAATCCGCGCCAGCCGCCCAGGCAGCTCGGGCTCTGCCAGCAAAACCCGATAGAACGCGCCAGTGAACTGCTCCAGCGGCTGATCGGCGTAGTTGCCCCAGTGCCGTGCCAGGCAATGGTCAAAAAACACATCCAGAACGATGCCGGCAAAACGCCGCCGCTCGCGCGGAAAACGTGCCAGAGCCGCCAGCACCACTGGGTGCCGGTCAGTGTAACTGTCGATTTGCCGGTGCAGCCGGATGGCCGCCTCCAGCGCAGGCGGAAAGCGCCCTTCCAAAGAGCCTTTGACAAAGTCGCCATACAGGCTGCCAAGCAGTTGTTGCGGCGCCGGGCCGCCCAGGTGCAAGTGTGCGAGGTAGTTCATGAGCGCAGTCTAGCATCGCCACCGAGCATATCGTTATAACGCGATATATCGATTCGTGCTCAGCTCAGAACGCCTTCGTATTTGTATATCGGAATTCAGCGAATTATATTTCGCCCTATCGCGATATACCGCTACAACGAGCCTCAAACCATGCCACTCGATCTCGACGAAATCATAAAAGCACTGGCCCACCCGGTCAGGCGAGAAATTCTCAGCTGGCTGAAAGACCCGGCAACCCAGTTTCCGGACCAGTACCACAGCACCGAAAACGGTGTGTGTGCGGGGCAAATCGACCAACGCTGCGGCCTGTCGCAGTCGACCGTCTCTGCCCACCTGGCCACGTTGCAGCGCGCCGGGCTTATCAGCAGCCAGAAGATCGGCCAATGGCACTTCTTCAAACGCGACGAAGCCACCATCCAGGCGTTCCTCGAACAACTGCGCCAAGCACTTTGACAAGACAGGTAACGACTATGACCACGCTTTTCGATCCGATCAAACTGGGCGACCTGCAATTGCCCAACCGTATCATCATGGCCCCGCTCACCCGCTGCCGCGCCGATGAAGGTCGCGTGCCCAATGCGCTGATGGCCGAATACTACGTACAACGTGCCAGCGCCGGGCTGATCCTCAGCGAGGCGACTTCGGTCAGTCCCATGGGCGTCGGCTACCCAGATACCCCCGGCATCTGGAACGATGAACAGGTACGTGGCTGGAACAACGTGACAAAGGCCGTGCATGCCGCAGGCGGTCGCATCTTCCTGCAGCTGTGGCACGTGGGCCGTATCTCCCACCCCAGCTATCTGAATGGCGAACTGCCTGTGGCCCCCAGCGCGATCCAGCCCAAGGGTCATGTGAGCCTGGTGCGCCCACTGAGTGACTACCCTACCCCACGGGCGCTGGAAACCGAAGAAATCAACGACATTGTCGAGGCCTACCGCAGTGGTGCCGAAAATGCCAAGGCTGCCGGTTTCGATGGTGTTGAGATCCATGGCGCCAACGGTTACCTGCTCGACCAGTTCCTGCAGAGCAGCACCAACCAGCGCACCGACTGTTATGGTGGCTCGCTGGAAAACCGCGCACGCCTGCTGCTGGAGGTGACCGATGCGGCCATTGAAGTGTGGGGCGCGAAGCGCGTAGGTGTGCACCTGGCACCGCGTGCCGACGCCCATGACATGGGCGACGCCGACCGCGCCGAGACCTTCACCTATGTGGCCCGAGAGCTGGGCAAGCGCGGCATCGCCTTCATCTGCTCACGGGAGCGGGAAGCCGACGACAGCATCGGGCCGCTGATCAAAGAGGCATTCGGTGGCCCGTACATCGTCAACGAGCGGTTCGACAAGGCCAGTGCCAATGCGGCCCTGGCCAGTGGCAAAGCGGATGCCGTGGCGTTTGGAGTGCCGTTCATCGCCAACCCCGACCTGCCGGCACGGCTGGCAGCGGATGCGCCGTTGAACGAGGCACATCCCGAAACCTTCTATGGCAAGGGGCCGGTGGGTTACATCGATTATCCGCGGTTGTGATCGAGGGCCATTCGCGGGCATGCCCGCTCCCACCGGTATAGCGACAGGCTTGAAAGCTGTGCTCGATCCTGTGGAAGCGGGCGTGCCCGCGAACAAGGCTCAGCTGATGTTACGGACGGGCGTTGATCTGTTGCTGCAGGTTCTGAATCTGGCTCTGCAGCGTATTCAGGTTACGCGTCATCTGCGCACGGAAGGCATCGAACTCCTGCACCGAAGCACTACCGGATGACGCCGCAGCCGGGCGGTTGTCGACCTGGCTCTTCAACACCAGCATGTCCTGCTGCAGGCTCTGAATGTCAGCGCTCGGGTTGCCCTGTTTCTTCAAGGCCGCCACCTCGCTACCCAAACTCTTGAGCTGGCCGTCCAACTGGCCGCCATCCACCTGTGAGGCTTTCAGCGCGGCAACCTGCTCGCTCAGGCTCTTCAACTGGGCATCCAGCTTGCCACCATCGACCTGGCCCGAACGCAGCGCCGCCAGCTCGCCATTCACCAGCTTCAGTTGCGCCTGCAACTGGCTTTGCAGCTCGGTCACAGCCTTCTGCTGTTCTCGGGTATCGGCCAGCACCTGCTCCAGACGTTTGCCCAGGTCGCCGGTCTGCCCGGCAACACCCTGCTGCAACTGGCGCAGCTGTAGCTTCAATGCCTCACTGCTGGTAGTGGCGCCAGACTCACTGGCCGCCACCTTGCCACTGATCGCCTGAAGGCGGCCAGCCGCCTCTTCACTGATGCGGGCAAAGCTTTCCTGGGTCGCCACCAGTTGCTGCTCCATCAGCGAGATCTGCTGAAAGCTCCACCAACCCAGGCCCGCCAACGCGATGAACGCGGCACCGATCAGCGCCCACAACGGCGCCGTGCTAGCCCCGCGGGCGGCTTTCTGGCGGCTGCGCATCACATGCGCCGGCATCAGTTCGTCATCATCAACGGTGCCCGCCCGCAAGGCAGGCACGTCATCAAAGTCATCGTGAGCATGGTTACGCATGGATACATTCAACCGCGGTAGTCACAAAGAGGCACGAGTATAAACCGCCAGCGCGGCGCATTGATGACCATTGTCAGCCGGGCGGCAAATGCTTCCACCAGCCGCAGAATTCATCCACCGCCGTCCACAGGCTGACCTTGGGCTGGTAGTCCAGGTACTGCCGGGCACGGCTGATATCCAGGGTGAAATCCCGGCTCATCACCTGCATTCCCAGGCGCGACAATGTCGGTTGCGGGCGCCCTGGCCATAACATGCAGGCCGCCTCGTTCAGCGCGGCCAGGCTGTAGGCAAGGCCATAGGAACGGTAGCGGGTCACCTGGGGAAGCTGCATCTGGCGCATCACGTAGTTGACCACGTCCCACAGCGGCAGTGGCTGGCCGTTGCTTATGTTGTAAGCCTGGCCCAGCGCCCGGTCATCAGCGAACAATGCACTCAGCAGCGCCTCGTTGAGGTTGTGCACACTGGTGAAATCGACCTTGTTCAGGCCGTTGCCGATGATCGCCACACGCCCTTTGCGTTGCATCTGCATCAGCCGCGGGAAGATACTGGCATCGCCCGCGCCGGTGACGAAGCGCGGGCGCAGCGCCAGCACTTCCAGGCCGAACTCCTGGGCGCCGAACACTTTCTGCTCGGCCAGGTACTTGGTTTGCCCATAGTGATCGTGGAAGCGACGCGGTACCTGGTCTTCACGGACGTCCAGACGCGAACGGCCATTGAAGTAGATCGACGGAGAAGACAGGTGCACCAGGCGCCGTACGTGCTCTTTCAGGCAGCCCTCGACCACGTTCTCGGTCACCACCACGTTGCCTTGGTAGAAATCCTGATAGCGCCCCCAGTTACCCACTGCGCCAGCGCAGTGCACCACGGCTTCGACACCCTGGCACAAACGCCGGGCCAGCTCGGCGTCACCCAGGTCGCCCGGGATGAACTGTGCGCCACGCTTGACCAGATGCTCGACCCCTTCGGCACGGCGGCCGCTGACGCGCACGTCCAGGCCTTGCTCCAGGGCGAAACGCGCAAAGCGCCCGCCAATGAAGCCACTCGCGCCGGTGACCAGAATTCGCATGTAACACTCCGTCTTGCCAGATTTCAGATGCAACTGACGTCAGCCATGGCTACAAGGGCACCAGCCAATGCTGTGCGGTGTGCCGCAGGTGGTCGGTCAGTTGCGCGAGCAATTGCCCGCCATTGCGCCAATGATGCCAGTACAGCGGCACATCGATAGGGGTATCGCGGCAGATTTCCACCAATTGCCCACTGCCCAGTTGCTCCCGGGCCTGCAGTTCGGGCACCAGGCCCCACCCCAACCCGGCCTCGGTCATGCGCAGGAAGCCTTCGGATGAAGGGCACAGGTGGTGCAGGAAACCACCCTCAATGCCCAGCGATGCCAGGTAGCGATGCTGCAGGAAATCGTCCGGGCCGTACACGATCGCTGGAGTACGGGCCAAACGGCTGGCGACAAAACCTTGGGGGAAGTGCCGCGCCATGAACACGGGACTGGCCAATGCCCGGTAGCGCATGGCCCCCAGTGGCAAACTGCGTGCGCCGGCGACCGGCCGCTCACTCCCACACAGGCAGGCCGCCACTTCGCCGGCACGCATGCGTTTCAGGCCCACTTCCTGGTCCTCAACCACCAGGTCGGTCAGCACGTTCTGTTGTGCGCAGAAGTTGCCCACCGCGCCGGCCCACCAGGTGGCCAGGCTATCGGCGTTGAGAGCGATGCGCAGGCGCTCCGGCATGCCCTCTTCGTCCAGCGCCGGTACCTGGCGCTGCAGGTCGCGTTCAAGCAGGCGCACCTGCTGCACGTGGTTGAGTAGCTGCCGGCCGACTTCGGTCGTGCCAGGCGGCGAGGCACGTACCAGCACGGGCTGACCGACCCGCGCCTCGAGCAACTTGATGCGCTGGGAAATGGCCGATTGCGACAAGCCCAGCACCTGCGCCGCACGCTCGAAACCGCCTTGTTCGATCACGGCCGCGAGGGCAGCCAGCAGTTTGTAGTCGAACATCGATTTTCCTAATGGGTTATGAGCTTTATTTGTTTTTCTTATACAGCGCCGAACATCACAATGGCCAGCATCTTTCGTGACCCTTTTTGGAGAGCCCTGCCATGTGGCAAAGCTATCTCAATGGCATGCTGGTGGCCTTCGGCCTGATCATGGCCATTGGCGCCCAGAACGCCTTCGTCCTCGCCCAGAGCCTGCGCCGTGAGCATCACCTGCCGGTGGCAGCGCTGTGCATCGTCTGTGACGCCATCCTCGTGGCCGCCGGGGTATTCGGCCTGGCCACCGTGCTGGCACACAACCCGACCTTGCTGGCGATTGCCCGCTGGGGCGGCGCAGTGTTCCTGATCTGGTACGGCGCCAAGGCGCTGCGCAGCGCCTGCTCCAAGCAGAGCCTGCAGCACCAGCAAGGCCAAGGCGTTCGCTCACGTCGCGCCGTACTGCTCAGCGCCTTGGCGGTGACCCTGCTGAACCCGCACGTGTACCTCGACACGGTGTTGCTGATCGGCTCGCTGGGCGCCCAACAGTCCGCCCCTGGCGCCTACGTGGCCGGTGCGGCCAGCGCTTCGCTGCTGTGGTTCTCGACCCTGGCCATTGGCGCGGCGTGGCTGGCACCGTGGCTGGCGCGGCCGGCGACCTGGCGCATGCTCGACCTGATGGTGGCGGTGATGATGTTCGCGGTGGCGGCGCAATTGATCTTCAACTGACCCCGGGGCGCGGCATATTCATCAACGGCAAGATCGAGCGGCACGCGGTCTTGCAGGCAACACCCGCGCAACGCCGAGCCGCCGGTCGGCACAGCCCAACCCCTGCGGAACCTCTATTCCCTATGTTTGTTGCGTGGTTATGCGCCGGGCCCGGTGCTATGATCCAGCCCTTGCGTCGCAAAGAGTACAGACTCGCCGACGCTTATCGGGCCGCCCGTGATCGGCCTTGCGCAAACCGCAAACAGACCTGAATCAGGAGATCCACCATGGCTTTTGAATTGCCGCCGCTGCCGTACGCCCATGATGCTCTGCAGCCGCACATCTCCAAGGAAACCCTGGAGTATCACCACGACAAGCACCACAACACCTATGTCGTGAACCTGAACAACCTGGTCCCAGGCACCGAATTCGAAGGCAAGACCCTGGAAGAGATCGTCAAGAGCTCTTCGGGCGGCATCTTCAACAACGCCGCTCAAGTCTGGAACCACACCTTCTACTGGAACTGCCTGTCGCCAAACGGCGGCGGCCAGCCTACCGGTGCACTGGCTGAAGCCATCAACGCCGCTTTCGGTTCCTTCGACAAGTTCAAGGAAGAGTTCACCAAGACTTCGGTTGGCACCTTCGGTTCCGGCTGGGGCTGGCTGGTGAAGAAAGCTGACGGTTCCCTGGCCCTGGCCAGCACCATCGGCGCCGGCTGCCCACTGACCAGCGGCGACACCCCGCTGCTGACCTGCGACGTCTGGGAACACGCCTACTACATCGACTACCGCAACCTGCGTCCGAAGTATGTCGAAGCGTTCTGGAACCTGGTCAACTGGGCCTTCGTTGCCGAGCAGTTCGAAGGCAAGACCTTCAAGGCCTGAGTCATTCGGCCTTGAACGAGAAACCCGGCCATGTGCCGGGTTTTTTTGTGCCTGTGTTGCCCGCAAAAAGGCTGGCACGGTTTTGCTTGCTCAGCCCGCATAGCGCGCTAACATCAAACCTCTGGAAGATTGATACAGCGCATTCAAGTTGCGGGGTCAGGCAACCGATACACTGCTCATGATCGGCCGGTAGTGTATCGTCATCGTTGATGGCAAAATGATGCCATGCGCATGGATTAAGGAAACCCCATTGAAGCTGGAATTGCGGAACAGCTTGTCGGTCAAGTTGCTCAGGGTCGTGCTGCTGTCGGCGTTGGCGGTTGGCGTCGTGCTCAGCTGTGCGCAAATCATCTATGACACCTACAAGACCCGCCAGGCCGTGGACAACGATGCCCAGCGCATCCTCGACATGTTCCGCGATCCCTCGACCCAGGCGGTTTACAGCCTCGACCGTGAAATGGGCATGCAGGTCATGGAAGGCCTGTTCCAGGACGAATCAGTGCGCATGGCCTCCATTGGCCACCCCAACGAAACCATGCTGGCAGAAAAGTCCCGCCCGCTGCAGGACATGTCCATGCGCTGGCTCACCGACCTCATCCTCGGCCAGGAGCGCACCTACACCACGCAACTGGTCGGCCGTGGCCCTTACAGCGAATACTACGGCGACCTCAGCATTACCCTCGATACCTCCTCCTACGGCAAAGATTTCCTGATCAACGCGGTGATCATCTTCATATCCGGCGTGCTGCGGGCCATGGCCATGGGCCTGGTGCTCTACCTGGTCTACCACTGGCTGCTGACAAAACCGCTGTCGAAGATCATCGAGCACCTCACCCAGATCAACCCTGACCGCCCCAGCCAGCACCAGATACCGCTGCTCAAGGGCCACGAGAAAAACGAACTGGGCCTGTGGGTGAACACCGCCAACCAGTTGCTGGCCTCGATCGAGCGCAACACCCATCTGCGTCACGAGGCGGAAAACAGCCTGCAGCGCATGGCCCAGTACGACTTCCTCACCGGCCTGCCCAACCGCCAGCAACTGCAGCAGCAACTGGACAAGATCCTCGTCGACGGCGGCCGCCTGCAGCACCGTGTGGCAGTGCTGTGCGTTGGCCTGGACGACTTCAAGGGTATCAACGAACAATTCAGCTACCAGGTCGGTGACCAGTTGCTGCTGGCCCTGGCCGATCGACTACGCGCCCACAGCGGCCGCCTGGGCGCTCTGGCGCGGCTGGGCGGCGACCAGTTCGCCCTGGTACAGGCCAATATCGAACAGCCCTACGAGGCTGCCGAACTGGCGCAAAGCATCCTTGATGACCTGGAAGTACCGTTCGACCTCGACCACGAGCAAATCCGCCTGCGTGCGACCATCGGCATCACCCTGTTCCCCGAAGACGGTGACAGCACCGAAAAACTGCTGCAGAAAGCCGAACAGACCATGACCCTGGCCAAGGCCCGCTCGCGAAACCGCTACCAGTTCTATATCGCCAGCGTCGACAGCGAGATGCGTCGCCGTCGCGAACTGGAAAAGGACCTGCGTGAAGCCCTGCCTCGCAACCAGCTGTACCTGGTGTATCAGCCACAGATCAGCTACCGCGACCACCGAGTGGTTGGCGTAGAGGCCCTGCTGCGCTGGCAGCACCCGGAACTGGGCATGGTGCCACCCGACCAGTTCATCCCCTTGGCCGAGCAGAATGGCAGCATCATCAGCATCGGCGAATGGGTGCTTGACCAGGCCTGCCGGCAACTGCGCGAATGGCACGACCAAGGCTTCAGCGACCTGCGCATGGCGGTCAACCTGTCTACCGTGCAACTGCACCACAGCGAGTTGCCACGGGTGGTCAACAACCTGCTGCAAGCCTATCGCCTACCACCGCGCAGCCTGGAACTGGAAGTCACCGAAACCGGCCTGATGGAAGACATCAGCACCGCCGCCCAGCACCTGTTGAGCCTGCGCCGCTCCGGGGCGCTGATTGCCATCGACGACTTCGGCACCGGCTACTCGTCACTCAGCTATCTGAAGTCGCTGCCACTGGACAAGATCAAGATCGACAAGAGTTTCGTGCAGGACCTGCTCGACGACGATGACGACGCCACCATCGTTCGCGCCATCATCCAGCTGGGCAAGAGCCTGGGGATGCAGGTGATCGCCGAGGGCGTGGAAACGGCCGAGCAGGAAACCTACATCGTGGCCCAGGGTTGCCACGAGGGCCAGGGCTACCACTACAGCAAGCCCCTTTCGGCCCGTGAACTGACCCATTTCCTCAAACAAGCGCAACGCAACCGGGTTTCGGTGTCCTGAGGCACCTGCCCGGTTACAGGCCGAGCCCCTGATTTTCATGAATTGCGCGCCCGCCCCTTTACAGCAAATGCAAATCTTTCGCATGATGTTGTAGTTTTGCGTGCCACGGCGCACGGTCCACCCCTTTGGTCCAACCACACGATGCAGGAAAACCAATAATGATTCGAATGCCTCTGGCCTCCGCCAGTCTGCTGGCCATTGCCATCGCCCTCGCCGGTTGCGGTGAAGGCAAGGACGAAAAAGCCGCCGCGCCGCAAGCACAGGCACCTGCTGCCGCCACCACCGCTGTTGCGTCAGGGGCTGTCGACGAAGCAGCCGGCAAAGCCGTGGTCAAGCATTACACCGACATGGTCTACGCCGTGTACAGCGACTCGCTGAGCACTGCCAAGACGCTGCAGACCGCAGTCGACGCGTTCCTGGCCAAGCCCAACGACGAAACCCTGAAAGCCGCCAAGGAAGCCTGGTTCGCCGCGCGCGTACCGTACCTGCAGAGCGAAACCTTCCGCTTTGGCAACACCATCATCGACGACTGGGAAGGCCAGGTGAACGCCTGGCCCTTGGACGAAGGCCTGATCGACTACGTCGACAAGAGCTACGAGCACGCCTTGGGCAACCCGGGGGCCAGCGCCAACATCATCGCCAACACCGAGATCCAGGTGGGCGAAGAGAAGGTCGACGTCAAGGACATTACCCCCGAAAAACTGGCTAGCCTGAACGAGCTGGCTGGCTCCGAGGCCAACGTCGCCACGGGCTATCACGCCATCGAATTCCTGCTCTGGGGCCAGGACCTGAACGGCACCGGCCCTGGCGCTGGCAACCGCCCGGCATCCGACTACCTGGAAGGCCAGGGCGCTACCGGCGGCCACAATGACCGCCGCCGCGCCTACCTGAAAGCGGTTACCGACCTGCTGGTCACCGACCTCGAAGAGATGGTCGGCAACTGGGCACCGAACGTCGCCGACAACTACCGCGCCAAGCTGGAAGCCGAGCCTGTCAACGACGGCCTGCGCAAGATGCTGTTCGGCATGGGCAGCCTGTCGCTGGGCGAACTGGCTGGCGAGCGCATGAAAGTTTCGCTGGAAGCCAACTCGCCGGAAGACGAGCAAGACTGCTTCAGCGACAACACCCACTACTCGCACTTCTACGACGCCAAGGGCATCCGCAACGTCTACCTGGGCGAGTACACCCGCCCGGACGGCACCAAGTTGACCGGCCCTAGCCTGTCGTCGCTGGTCGCCAAGGTTGACCCGGCCGCCGATGCAACCCTCAAGGCCGATCTGGAAGCCACCGAGGCCAAGCTTCAGGTGATCGTCGACCATGCCCTCAAAGGCGAGCACTACGACCAACTGATCGCCGCCGACAACGCTGCCGGCAACCAGGTTGTACGGGACGCCATCGCCGCCCTGGTCAAGCAGACCGGGTCGATCGAGCAGGCCGCGGGCAAGCTGGGCATTGCCAACCTGAACCCGGACACTGCGGATCACGAGTTCTGATCCTGCTGTAGCGCTTCATCGCGAACGCCCGGCCTTGTGCCGGGCGTTTTCGTTTGCTGCCGGGTAAAACGCTTCCCGCTGCCTGGCGTGCGCGCAGATGCTCATCCTGTAGGCCTTCGATCAAACCTAACAGGAGGCACAGTGCTGCAGATTCTTGATGTCTGGGGCGAAGGCCGAATCGTCCAGCGCATGAATGGGGAAGACCTCATCACCGGATTCAACGATGCGTACAACCTGAACAAGGCTGGCCAGCTCATCTCCAACGGGCCGTTCGCTGGCGGGCACATTCCCAACCTCATCGTCGTATGGGAATACGATGCTCCGGATTTTCCCCTCGACGACCATGCAGTCCCTCACGTGACGCTGATGGGCGCTCCGATCACCCGGCATGTGGCCGAGGAAATGTGCCGGGTAGTTGCCCGCCACGGCAAGATCTACCTGTACGACCCCAACGAAACTGACCGCCGTATGTTCGAGGCAGTCGCCATCGACCAAGGGATGCAGCTGCTCGGACGCTTTCATCCAGCCGAGCTCGACCCTCCGTTCAACGAAATCACCTTGCTCGCGGCCTATGTCTATCGCGCCCCGACCAGCCCGTTACCACGCCCGAAAACTGAACATTGAAAGGAACCACTACATGGCCAACGTCACCTACTTGCGCTCCATCGCCAATAACACGCCTTATACCCTGACCCTGATCGACGGTGAAAACCGCAGCAACAGCCTGGCAGTCGGCGCCCAGCACGTCTGGAATGGCTCGCTGGCCATCCCGTGGATCGGCAGATCCACTGAGAACCACAAGGCCTTGCGCCTGATCCTCGGCCCGTCTGCCGACACCAGCATCTGGATATTCCAGGATTACTGGCAACCTGCGCACATGGACGCAATCAAGTGCATTACCGCCTCCTCCATGGAATACACCAGCGAAGAAGTGATCGAAGTCACCGGCGATAATCGCGGTGGCGGCAACAAGAACCTGATCGTCAACCTGGTCAACCGACACTTCATGCTCTATTTGGCCTGACCAACCGCGCTCGCAGCGATTTCATCAAGCAAACGCAAATTGCTCTTATTCAATGATCCTGGGCCTGCTAAGCTGCACGCCGGTTTTTCGCTCACGCCCAGGATTCTAGATGTCCTTGTCGCTGTCCCGACTCCCCCCCCTGCTGCTGACCCTGGCCTTGGCCGCCTGTGACGACGCCCCGCGTTTTACCCACGCCGAGCCCGGCGAAGCGTTGTCGGGTGGCCAGGCGACCGTGCAGCGCAGCGACCGCAATGCCTATTCCCTGCCCTCGGCCAACCTCTCGCCAGAGCAGCGCCTGGACTTCGCCGTGGGTAACAGCTTCTTTCGCAACCCCTGGGTGATCGCACCGTCAACCACCACCGCGCGTGATGGTCTGGGCCCGTTGTTCAATACCAACGCCTGTCAGAACTGCCACGTGCGCGACGGCCGTGGCCACCCGCCAGAGCCGGGCGACAGCAACGCCGTGGGTATGCTGGTGCGCCTGTCGCTCCCCGACCAACCCTACCTGGCCAAAGTGATCGAGCGCCTTGGCGTGGTGCCAGAGCCCGTCTACGGCACCCAGTTACAGGACATGGCCGTCCCCGGCGTGGCGCCCGAAGGCAAGGTGCGGGTGAGCTACGCCCGCGAAACCGTGTCATTCAAGGACGGCCACCAGGTCGAGCTGCGCAAGCCGGCCCTGCAAATCACCCAGCTCGGCTATGGAGTGATGCACCCCGACACGCGCTTTTCTGCGCGGGTGGCACCACCGATGATCGGCCTGGGCCTGCTTGAAGCGATCCCCGAAGCCGACCTGCTGGCCAACGAAGACCCGGACGACCGTAACCGCGATGGTATCCGCGGGCGGGCCAACCGTGTGTGGGACGACGCCCAGGGCAAAACAGTGATCGGCCGCTTCGGCTGGAAAGCCGGGCAGCCCAACGTCAACCAGCAGAACGTGCACGCCTTTGCCGGCGACATGGGCCTGACCAGCACCCTGCTGCCCAACGACGATTGCACCCCGGCACAAACCGGCTGCCTGGCTGCGCCCAACGGCGACGGTGCCGATGGCGAGAAAGAAGTCAGCGACAACATCCTGCGCCTGGTCACGTTCTACACCCGCAACCTGGCTGTGCCGGCCCGCCGCGACGTCGGCTCGCCACAGGTACTGGCGGGCAAGAACCTGTTCTACCAGGCGGGTTGCCAAGGTTGCCACACACCGCAGTTCACCACCGCCGCCGACGCCACCGAACCCGCGTTGGCCAACCAGGTCATCCGCCCCTACAGCGACCTGCTGCTGCATGACATGGGCCCGGGGCTGGCCGACGAGCGCACCGAATTCGCCGCCAACGGCCAGGACTGGCGTACGCCGCCACTGTGGGGCATCGGCCTGAGCGAAACGGTCAGTGGCCATAGCCAGTTCCTGCATGACGGCCGCGCCCGCAACCTGCTTGAGGCCGTGCTGTGGCACGGTGGCGAAGCCGAGGCGGCACGCAATTTCGTACTCACTTTCGATGCCGAGCAGCGCGCTGCGTTGCTCGCGTTCCTGAACTCACTTTAAACGCGCAAAGGAGCCGGGCATGTTCCGACCCAAACTGTTGTTCACCAGCCTCGCCGCACTCGCCCTCGGTGCCTGCTCGCCACAAGACCCGCAAGCAGTGACCTCCGCCGCCATCGCCAACCAGGTGATCCTCCCTACCTACAGCCGCTGGGTCGAAGCCGACCGTACGCTGGCTGCCAGCGCCCTGGCCTACTGCGAAGGCAAGGAAAGCCTGGAAAAAGCCCGCGCCGACTTCCTCAACGCACAAAAAGCCTGGGCCGAGCTGCAACCGCTGCTGGTCGGTCCGTTGGCCGAAGGCAACCGCGCCTGGCAGGTACAATTCTGGCCCGACAAGAAAAACCTGGTCGGCCGTCAGGTCGAGCAACTGGTCAACGGCGACAAGCCAGTTGATGCTGAGGTTTTGGGCAAGTCCAGCGTAGTGGTGCGTGGCTTGTCGGCCTATGAGTACATCCTGTTCGACAGCAAGCCGGACATCGCCACTGCCGAACAGAAAGCCCGCTACTGCCCGCTGCTGGTGGCCATCGGCGCACACCAGAAAGCCCTGGCAGAGGAGATTCTCAAAGGCTGGAACAGCACCGATGGCATGCTTTCGCAGATGACCAAGTTCCCCAACCAGCGCTATGCCGACTCCCACGAGGCTATCGCCGATCTGCTGCGCGCCCAGGTTACCGCCCTGGACACCCTGAAGAAGAAGCTCGGCGCACCGATGGGCCGTCAGAGCAAGGGCATCCCGCAGCCGCTGCAGGCCGAGGCCTGGCGCAGCCACAACTCGATGAACAGCCTGCAGGCCAGCCTCAAGGCCGCCGAAGCCGTCTGGGTCGGGGTAGACAACCAAGGCCTGCGCGGCTTGTTGCCCAGCGATCAGAAAGCGCTGGCGGACAAGATCGACGCCGCCTACGCTACCTCGCTCAAGTTACTGGCCGACAACCAGAAAACGCTCGGTGAGCTGCTGGCCGACGACGCCGGCCAGCAAACCCTCAACCAGATCTACGACAGCTTGAACGTCGTCCACCGCCTGCACGAAGGCGATCTGGCCAAGGCGCTGAACATCCAGCTGGGCTTCAATGCCAACGACGGTGACTGATCATGCTGCGACGCCAGGCACTCAAACTCGGTAGCGTATTGCTCAGTGCCCTCACCTTGGGCGGCTGGAGCCTGTTCCGCAGCAAAGGCAGCGAACCCCTGCTGCTCTCGGCGCGTGACAACGGCGACGGCCAGCACTATGCCGTAGGTTTTCGCCTGGACGGTACACAGGTGTTCAGCACACAGGTCGCTCAGCGTTGCCATGCCATCATCCACCACCCCGAGCAACCAATCGCCCTGTTCGTCGCCCGCCGCCCAGGTACCGAAAGCTACCTGATCGACCTGCGTGACGGGCGCCTGCTGCAAACGGTAGCCTCGCAACCGAACCGGCACTTCTATGGCCACGCCGTCGTGCACAAAGGCGGCGAATGGCTGTATGCCACCGAGAACGACACCACCGACCCAGGCCGCGGCGTGCTTGGCGTGTACCGTTTCGAAGGCGAACGCCTGGTGCACACCGGTGAGATCCCGACCCACGGTATCGGCCCGCACGAGGTTGCCTGGCTGCCTGACGGCGAAACGCTGGTCGTGGCCAACGGCGGTATCCGTACCGAAGCCGAAAGCCGTGTCGAGATGAACCTCGACGCCATGCAACCGAGCCTGGTGCTGATGCAGCGCGACGGCACCCTGTTGAGCAAGGAAACCCTGGCCCAGCAGATGAACAGCGTGCGACACCTGGCAGTGGCCAGCGATGGCACCATCGCCGCCTGCCAGCAGTTCATGGGCGATGCCGATGAAACTGCCGAGCTGCTGGCGATCAAGCGCCCGGGCGAGCCCTTCAAGGCCTTCCCGGTGCCGGAGCGGCAACTGCAAGCCATGGCCCAATACACCGCGAGCGTTGCCATCCACAGCGAGCTGCGGCTGGTGGCGCTGACTGCACCGCGGGCCAACCGCCTGTTCGTCTGGGACCTGGACAGCGGCGCGGTGCGGCTGGATGCCCCGATGCCCGACTGCGCAGGCGTTGGCGCGGTGAAGGACGGCTTTGTCGTCACCTCCGGGCAGGGCCGCTGCCGGTTCTACGATTGCCGCAAGGCCGAACTGGTCGGGCAACCGATGAACCTGCCGTCCGGCTTCTGGGACAACCACCTGCATCTCGTCTGATTTTTCTGTTGCACTCACTGGCCTTCTCGCAGCTAAAGCCGATCCCACAGGGTTCTACACGGTCCCTGTAGGAGCGGCTTTAGCCGCGAAAAGGCCGGCACAGGCATTTCACACCCCTCCTCCCGAAAAACAGTCAATACTTCCCCCATTCACACGTGGGCAGGATCGCCCGTTGTCGTGTAGAAGCGAATAACAACTGCATCCAAGGAACCGGACCTATGCTGCGCCGCCGCATGCTCATCATGTTGGCCGTGGTTCTGCTGATCGTGCTGGCCCTGGGGGGTTACAAAGCCTTCTCGATCTACCAGCAGATCCAGATGTTCACTGCCCCCAAGCCACCCATCACCGTGGCAGCTGCCATGGCCGAACAGCGCCCGTGGCAAGAGCGCCTGCCCGCTGTCGGCAGCCTCAAGGCGCTGCAGGGCGTGGATCTGAGCCTGGAGGTGGAAGGCATCGTCAAATCCCTGCACTTCGACTCAGGCCAGCAGGTCAAGGCCGGGCAACTGCTCTTGCAGCTCAACGACGATCAGGAAACAGCCCTGCTCGGTACCGCCCTGGCCGACCTGGGCCTGGCCAAGGTCGACTTCGGCCGTGGCAGCCAGCTGGTGGGCGATTCGGCCATCTCCCGCGGCGAGTTCGACCGCCTTTCCTCCCAGTACCGGCGCAACCAGGCAGTGGTCGAGCAGCTTAAGGCGCAGAAGATCAAGAAACGCATCAATGCACCTTTCAGCGGCACCATCGGCATCCGCCAGGTGGACATCGGCCAGTACCTGGCCGCCGGCACTGTGATCGCAACCCTGCAAGACACGTCCAGCCTGTACGTAGACTTCAACGTGCCGGAACAGGCGCTGCCACAACTAAGCCTGGGCCAGCAGGTGCTGGTGCAAGTGGCCGCCTACCCGGGTCAGCGCTTCCCCGGCAGCCTCAGCGCCATCAACCCCAAGGTCGAGGAAACCACGCGCAACCTGCTGATACGCGCCACCATGGCCAACCCCGACGGCAAACTGCTGCCAGGCATGTTCGCCAGCCTGTTGATCCTGCTGCCCAACCCGCAACCGCAAGTGGTGGTGCCGGAAAGCGCCATTACCTACACCCTGTATGGCAACTCGGTGTATGTCGCCTCACCGAAAAAGGACAAGGACGGCAAACCGGAATACGACGACAAGGGCCAACCCCAACTGATCGCCGAACAGCGCACGGTAAAAACTGGCGAGCGCCGAGACGGCGTGGTTGTGATCCGCGAAGGGCTGCAGGCCGGGGAACAGGTGGTCACCGCCGGGCAGCTGAAACTCACACCCGGTGCCGCGATACGCATTGGCCAGGACAACGCCCTCATGCCCGAACCGGGCGCAGCGGCCAAGGACTGACAGGAGGCTGACATGGCGTTCACCGACCCGTTCATCCGCCGCCCGGTGCTGGCCAGCGTGGTCAGCCTGCTGATTCTGCTGCTCGGCTTCCAGGCCTGGAACAAGCTGCAGATCCGCCAGTACCCGCAAATGGAAAACGCCCTGATTACGGTCACCACCGCCTACCCCGGGGCCAACGCCGAAACCATTCAGGGCTATATCACCCAGCCATTGCAGCAAAGCCTGGCCAGCGCCGAAGGCATTGACTACATGACCTCGGTGAGCCGGCAGAACTTCTCGATCATTTCCATTTACGCGCGCATTGGCGCCGACAGCGACCGGCTGTTCACCGAGCTGCTGGCCAAGGCCAATGAGGTGCGTAACAAGCTTCCCCAGGACTCCGAAGACCCGGTACTGAGCAAGGAAGCTGCCGACGCCTCGGCGCTGATGTACGTCAGCTTCTACAGCAAGGAAATGAGCAACCCGCAGATCACCGACTACCTGTCACGGGTTATCCAGCCCAAGCTGGCCACTTTGCCGGGCATGGCCGAGGCGGAGATCCTCGGCAACCAGGTGTTCGCGATGCGCCTTTGGCTGAACCCGGTGAAGCTGGCCGGTTTCGGCCTTTCGGCTACCGACGTGACCAATGCCGTACGCCGCTATAACTTCCTTTCCGCTGCTGGCGAGGTGAAAGGCGAATACGTGGTCACCAGCGTCAACGCCAGCACCGAGCTGAAGTCGGCCGAGGCGTTCGCCGCCCTGCCGCTCAAGACCAGCGGTGACAGCCGCGTGCTGCTGGGCGATGTGGCGCGGGTCGAGATGGGCGCAGAAAACTACGACACGGTCAGCTCGTTCGACGGCACCCCGTCGGTCTATATCGGCATCAAAGCCACCCCGGCCGCCAACCCACTGGATGTCATCAAGGAAGTGCGGCGCATCATGCCTGAGCTGGAAAGCCAGCTGCCCTCGGCACTGAAAGTGTCGATTGCCTACGACGCCACGCGGTTCATCCAGGCCTCGATCGACGAAGTGATCAAGACCCTGGGCGAAGCGGTGCTGATCGTCATCGTGGTGGTGTTCCTGTTCCTCGGTGCCCTGCGCTCGGTACTGATTCCGGTGGTGACCATACCGCTGTCGATGATCGGTGTACTGTTCTTCATGCAGATGATGGGCTACTCGCTCAACCTGCTGACCCTGCTCGCCATGGTGCTGGCCATCGGCCTGGTGGTGGACGATGCCATTGTGGTGGTGGAGAACATTCACCGGCACATGGAAGAAGGCAAGTCGCCGTTCGACGCAGCCCTGGAAGGCGCGCGCGAAATTGCCATGCCAGTGGTGTCCATGACCATCACCCTTGCCGCCGTGTATGCACCGATCGGCTTCCTCACCGGGCTCACCGGCGCGCTGTTCAAGGAGTTTGCCCTGACGCTGGCCGGGGCGGTGATCATTTCCGGTATCGTTGCCCTGACCCTGTCACCGATGATGTGCGCCCTGCTGCTGCGCCGGGAGCAGAACCCGAGCGGCCTGGCCCACCGCCTCGACCAGCTGTTCGAACGCCTGAAAGGGCGCTACCAGCGTGTGCTGCACGCCACCCTCGACAGCCGGCCGGTGGTGCTGGTGTTTGCCGTGATCATCCTGTGCCTGATCCCGGTGCTGCTCAAATTCACCCAGAACGAACTGGCGCCCAACGAGGACCAGGGGGTGATTTTCATGATGAGCAGCTCGCCTCAACCGGCCAACCTCGACTACCTCAACGCCTACACCGACCAGTTCACACCGCTGTTCAAGGCCTTCCCCGAGTATTACTCGTCGTTTCAGATCAACGGCTTCAACGGCGTGCAGACCGGTATCGGTGGTTTTTTGCTCAAGCCTTGGAACGAGCGCGAACGCACACAGATGGAGCTACTGCCGCTGGTGCAGGCCAAACTCGAGGAAATCAGCGGGCTGCAGATCTTCGGCTTCAACCTGCCGTCGTTGCCCGGCACTGGCGAGGGCTTGCCATTCCAGTTTGTAATCAATACCGCTGGCGACTACCCGGCACTGCTGGACGTGGCCCAGCGCATCAAGACGCGCGCTCAGGAATCGGGCAAGTTCGCCTTCCTCGATATCGATCTTGCCTTCGACAAGCCCGAAGTGGTGGTGGACATCGACCGGGCAAAGGCGGCGCAGATGGGGGTATCGATGGACACCCTCGGCGGCACCCTGGCGACCCTGCTGGGCGAGGCGGAAATCAACCGTTTCACCCTTGAAGGCCGCAGTTACAAGGTGATCGCCCAGGTTGAACGGTCTTACCGCGACAACCCCGGCTGGCTGAACAACTACTACGTGAAGAACGACCAGGGCCAGTTGCTGCCGCTGTCCACCCTGATCACCCTCACCGACCGCGCTCGCCCACGCCAGCTCAACCAGTTCCAGCAACTGAACGCTGCGATCATCCAGGGCGTGCCCATGGTCAGCCTGGGCGAGGCGCTGAAGACCGTGCAGGACATCGCTCGCGAAGAGGCCCCGGAAGGCTTTGCCTTCGACTACGCCGGCGCGGCCCGCCAGTATGTACAGGAAGGCAGCGCATTGTGGGTCACCTTCGGCCTGGCGCTGGCGATCATTTTCCTCGTGCTGGCTGCACAGTTCGAAAGCTTCCGCGACCCGTTGGTGATTCTGGTGACAGTGCCGTTGTCCATCTGTGGCGCGCTTTTGCCGCTGTTCCTGGGTGTGTCGAGCATGAACATCTACACCCAGGTCGGGCTGGTGACATTGATCGGGCTTATCAGCAAGCACGGTATCCTGATCGTCGAGTTCGCCAATCAGCTACGCGATGAGCGCGGCCTGAGTGTGCGCGAAGCGATCGAGGAAGCTGCGGCCATTCGCCTGCGGCCGGTGCTGATGACCACTGCGGCTATGGTGTTCGGCATGGTGCCGCTGATTCTGGCAAGCGGGGCGGGAGCGGTCAGCCGGTTCGACATCGGTATGGTGATTGCCACCGGGATGTCGATTGGCACGCTGTTTACCTTGTTTGTGTTGCCGTGCATCTACACCCTGCTGGCGCACAAGGCGAGCGCCAAGGCACCTGCAATCGCTTGAACCGACCTTGGGGCGGGCTTGCCCGCGAAGAGGCCGGCAAGGCAGACGCAAAAAACCAAAGGCTCCGCAATCGCGAGGCCTCTGGCTTTTCCAGCTAACGCAGGGTTCATCCCTGTGACCGCAACCCTTGACGCAGGCCAAACAGGAACAGCAAAAGGTCCTGGTCCGGCTCGCTCCGGGCCTGCTGCTGCGGTTTTGCATCCCGCGGCAACGCGCACTGCTCTGCCATCTCAGCCTTGCTGAACACGGTTGGCCTCGGCTCTTCCCAGGCAGCCACCGCCACGGTGGTCACCGCCAGGCCAGCTACCAGGAACAAAGCTCGAGCAATTTCTAGTTTCATTACTCTAACCCTTTGACAGCGCTGCCAAACGCCATCTTGTAAAAGTAGAGCAGCGTCCGCCATTCCGCGTCATTGAGCGACGAATGGCGGCGCAGCTGACGCAAGTCATTGCCGGCCGCCCGCTGGCAGCTGATACGCCGCCTGCACTTTTCCAGGTCCAGCAGCGCCACTTCGACCCGGGCCTGCTCGCCCTCGCCGATTACCTTGATGAATACGTGCTTGCCATACAGGCAGCCGTGCTGCCAGTGCCCCAGGTGCATCCGCGCCAGGTTGTCCGCCAGGTCCTTGAGCATGCGCTCATGCACCACCTGCGGGTAACGCTCGCGGGCACCTTCGGCATGCCAGGTGTCGAGTTCGACAAAACCGTCCAGCGCTTCGCTGACCAGCAGCGCGCGCCACTGGTGCTCGGCATCGCGCTGCGCACCACAGAAGACGATGCGCGGTACACGCACGCCCAACTGCTCGAAACTGTTCAGCGCATCGAGTTCACGCAACACGGTCGGCCGACCAAAAGGGTGCAACAGGCTGCGGTAGATATGCCCAACCTGGCGTTTGGCATACAACAGCTTGCCATCGACATCGTTGAGGCGTTGCACGCCACTCTCGCCGCCGCGGCGCTGGTTAGGCTCCTCGACCCACTCGCCTTGCTGGCGCCAGTAAAAATCGAACTGCGCTTCCCCTTTATGGGCTACAGCCATCAAACACTACCCCTTACGCAATACATAGACCCGCCACATGGCATAGAACGGCAGGAAGTCGAGGCGTTCCTGGATTCTGAAGCCGGCGGCCCTGAATTCTTCTTCGACCGTTTCGGCAGGTAACACGAAACGGTTCTGGTAATTGTCCTGTTCGGCCTTGGCGCTACGGCGTTGCTCAAGCTTTTTCCGCCGCCAGGCCTTGAAGTTGCCATCCACCCACAGGGAAAGGATCACACTATCACGGCTAACCCGTTGAAATTCCGAAAGAATGGTCTTTCTGTGCGCCGACTCGCCAATGTGATGGAACAGGCGCATGCAGAAAATGCTGTCCACGGCGTTGTCTGGCAGGTCGATGGCAAATGCAGAAGTCTGCAAAGGCCGTACCCGTGCCACCACTTCTGGCGGTTGCGCCGCACAGGCTGTCTCGATCATGGCCTCGGAGTTGTCGGCACCGATGATTACCCGATTGGGCTTTTCCGCCAACAGCGGCCAGAAACGGCCCGCTCCGCATGGCAGGTCGAGTACCAGGCCAGGCTCGCCCGCCAATGCCAAGGCGCGGCGCGCCAACTGCTCATCTCGCTTGTGGGAAAGGCGTCGCGCCAGGCCGTCCTGGTGCTTGAGAAAGTACTCGCGCGCATGGTCTTTGTCGTACTTCTCGGAAAATTCAAGCTTGATGGGGCTACGCATTGGGCATCTCCTGACTCCATTGCGCCCACACTAGTCATGCAAGCGTTGGAATCAGGTCATGCCAATGTGAAAAAAACGTTGAGCACTATTTGACCTGATACAAGAAATTACTCGACCAAGGTGTCCGGGTCGCCTTTGGCCACTGTGTTGCTCAGGTCCACCTGGAAGCGGCAGCCATGCGGCAAGGTGGATGTCAGGGTGACACGCCAACCTTGGTCGTCGCAGATCCGCTGCACCAGCGAAAGCCCCAGCCCAAGCCCCTCGCCACGCCGTTCATCGCCACGCACGAACGGCCTGAACATGGCCTCGCGCTGCTCTTCGGGGATACCCACGCCGCTGTCCTCTACGCTGAAACCGTTGGCTTCCAGGCTCAGGCGGATATACCCACTGTCGGTGTAGTGCGCCGCATTGCGCAGCAGGTTGCCCATCACCGACTGCAGGAAGGTGGCGTTGTACAGCACAGGGCTAGCGCTCACGCGGCCATCGAAATACAGGGTGAGGCCTTTCTGTTCGATGGTGTCGCGCCACACCCCGATGAGCTCGTCGGCCACTTCGCGCAGGGTCGCCCGTGACGCCACTGCCCCCTCATCACGCTGCGCGCGGGCCAACATGAGGAAGGTCTTGACCAGCTCGCGCATTTCTTCGGTGGCCCGCGCCACGCGCTCCACCTGGCTACGCGCACGGGCATCGAGGCCGGGGTTTTCCATCAGAAGCTCACACGAGGTAGCCAACACCATCAACGGCGTGCGCAGCTCGTGGCTGACGTCGCTGGTGAACAGCCGCTCGCGGGTCAGCGCATCACGCAGGCGCCCCAGGGTGTCGTCGAAAGCCACTGCAAGCTGGCCGACTTCGTCTGCCGCATAATCCGGAGCCAGCGGCGGGGCCAGGCCCAATAGTTGATCGCGGTGGCGCACCTGACGCGCCAGGCGGATGACCGGTGCCATTACCCGACGTGCAACCAGCCAGCCAAGGATGACGGCCAACACCAGGCTGAGCACGAAGCCCACCACAACCACGGCAAACAGTACGCGCTCGCGCTCCTCGAAGTCGCTCTGGTCCTGCAGCAGTACATAACGGCGACCATCGACGATCTCGACCATGGCATGGTAGGACAGCTGGTCTCGGAACACCTCGTGGAAACCGCGGTCGAGGTGCCGCAGGTCCTTGGGCAGCTCGAAGTCGTCACGCCCGCCGCTGAAATAGAACAGCTGGTCTGGGCGAGGCCGATGACTCCAGTCACTGACGCTGTCCATACGCAACAGGCGCTGCAGATCACCGCCCAGTACCGAGGAAATCAGTCGCTCTTCGACCAGGTGCACTGTGCCGACGATACCGAATGCGAAGGCTCCGGCCACCAGCGCGCTCATCAGGGCAAAGGCGATGATGATGCGCTGGGCAAGGCTTTGCTTAAACTCCATCGCGGCCCTCGGCGAGGCGATAGCCGACGCCATGGACGGTATGCAGCAACGGTTTTTCAAACGGTTTGTCGATCACCTGGCGCAGCTGATGCACATGGCTGCGCAGGCTGTCGCTATCGGGGCAGTCGTCGCCCCACAAGGCTTCTTCCAGCACCTCGCGGCGCAGTACGTGCGGGCTTTTCTGCATCAGTACCGCCAGCAGCTTGAGGCCGACCGGGTTGAGCTTCAGCAGGCGCCCCTGGCGGGTCACCTCGAGGGTGTCGAGGTCGTAGCTCAGGTCAGCCACCTGCAGGGTGCGCCGCCCACCGCCCTGGGCACGGCGCAGCACCGCTTCGATGCGCGCAGCCAGCTCCGACAGGGCAAATGGCTTGAGCAGGTAATCGTCAGCACCCGAGCGGAAACCTTGCAGGCGGTCGTCCAGCTGGTCGCGGGCAGTGAGCATGATCACCGGCGTGTCACGGCGGGCATCTTCGCGCAGGCGCTTGCACAGGGTGTAGCCATCGATGCCTGGCAGCATGATGTCGAGTACGATCAGGTCGTAATGTTCGGTGGCAGCCAGATGCAGCCCGGACAGGCCATCCTGGGCACAGTCGACGGTGTAGCCTTTCATGCCCAGGTAATCGGCCAGGTTGGCCAGGATATCGCGGTTGTCTTCAACCAAAAGAATGCGCATCGGTTTCTCCTGTGCGGCGCTTCTCGCTGTGGTGCGCGGCAGGCGCAGCTTAAGGCCTATGCCTGCACGGTGCCAGCCCTGGGGAAAATTCACCGCACTTGACGGTTTTTTCACTGATCCTTCACGGACACAGGATAGCGGGCGGCCGACAATACCCGTTCTTTTTCGCGCCCTGGAGCTGTCATGCAGCAACGCACCCGCCCTCGCCCGATCAACTACTGGCTGTACCTGGGGATTCCCCTGGCGACTGCGGTGGCCTTGATCCTGCTGGAGCTGACTTCAGTCGACATGGATGTCGCCAACCTGTTCTTCGACCCCGCTGCCGGGCAGTTCATTGGCCGCCACAGTTACCTGTTGGAAAACATCCTGCATGACCGGGTCAAGCAAGTGGTGATCCTGTTGGGGGTGATATCGCTGCTGACCTTTGCCGCGAGCTTTTTCTGGAAGCGCCTGTTTGGCTGGCGCCGTGAACTGGGCTGCCTGGCGCTGGCACTGGGCTTGTCCACGGCGTTTGTCACGCCGTTGAAAAAAGTCACCCAGGTGCAGTGCCCTTGGAGCCTGACCCAGTTTGGCGGCACCGAAACCTACAGCAAGCTGCTGGAACCACGGCCACCTACCGACAAGCCTGGGCTGTGCTGGCCGGGCGGGCATGCAGCGACCGGGTTCTGCCTGTTCGCCTTGTTCTTCATGCTGCGTGATCGCAAGCCGCGCGTGGCGCGGGTGGCGTTTGTAGTGGCCTTGACAGCAGGGTCGATACTGTCGGTGGGCAGGATGATGCAGGGGGCGCACTTCCTGTCGCACAATGTGTGGACGGCAGTGTTCTGCTGGTTGATCGGATTTGGGTCGTATTACCTGGTTCTCTATCGGCGGGGGCAGGCCGAGGTGCCCGTCGCCGAGCGCAGCGCCGCATGAAAGAGGGGCCGCTTTGCGGCCCTTCGCACTTCAAATGCTACTCAGGCATGCTCGACGAACACATCAGCAAACACCTGTCCCCGCGGTACCCCTGCCATGAACATGCGCCGGGCAAACCGCTCGACATTCCCCGGTGCCCCACACAGCAGCGCCACCGTCTGGCGCGACAACAGCCGCATCTCGGCCAGCGCTTCATCCACATGCTCCACCAGCACCAGCTCGACACTCACCCCGGGCAGCTTCAGCAGCTTCTCCGCCAGATAGTGCCCTGCCGGATCCCGCGCCACATGCAACACCCGGATTTCGCCCCGATGCCCCCGGCGCAACGCTTCGCGCAAGATACCCCAGAGTGGCGCCAGCCCGGTTCCCGCAGCCAGCAACCACAGCGGCCGCTCCTGCCAATCAGGGTCGTAATGAAGGGCTCCGCCTCTGAACTCCCCCAAACGCATCTCATCGCCGACCTGCAGACCACGCACCTTGTCGCAAAAGGCACCAGGCCGCTGGCAATCGATATGAAACTCGAGAAAATCGTCCTCACCCGGCAGACTGGCCAAGGAATAAGGCCGAGCAACCGCGCCTAGCCACAGCACCACGTGCTGCCCCGCCTGGTAACGCACCACCCGATCGGGGCGCAACCGCAGGCGCAATACATCGCCAAACCAGTCCAACGCACAGATCTGCGCCGGGACACCACCCAGCAAGGGGTCGTATAGCGCCACACGCAGGTCCTCGACCACCCGGCACTGGCAGGCCAGGCGCCAGCCCTGGGCGTGTTTCTCCAACGCCAACGCCTCGGGCAAAGCGTCTGCCGGTTGCCCGTCCAGGCAGTGCACCAGGCAGGCGTGGCAACTGCCGGCGCGGCAACTGTAAGGCACATTCAGCCCTGCCTCGTTGAGGGCATCGAGCAGGTTGCTGCCAATGGGCACCACCCAGCGGCGCTCGCCCACGCAAATTTCGGGCATGTTCGGTACATCTCCTGCTGTCCAAGACTCACTGTAAGCCAAGCAGCGCACACCAGCAAAATAGATGCCTGCACGCTGCCGACCATGGTCCAGACCGGCCGCAGGTGTGCCGGGCACCGATGCGCGCTATACTGCCGCGCCTTTTTCCGTCGGCCTGACCTGCCGGCGCCTTGCAAGGCGCTTCGACGTGCTGGTCGGCTATGTCGAGCGTCTTTTTGAATGTTCCCGTCTTTAAGAGGAGCGCGCTGCATGACCGTGATCAAGCAAGACGACCTGATTCAGAGCGTCGCCGACGCCCTGCAATTCATCTCGTACTACCACCCCGTCGATTTCATCCAGGCCATGCACGAGGCCTATCTGCGTGAGGAATCGCCTGCTGCACGCGATTCCATCGCCCAGATCCTGATCAACTCGCGCATGTGCGCCACCGGCCATCGTCCAATCTGCCAGGACACCGGTATCGTCACCGTGTTCATCCGCGTGGGCATGGACGTGCGCTGGGATGGCGCCACCATGAGCGTCGACGACATGATCAACGAAGGTGTGCGTCGCGCCTACAACCTGCCTGAAAACGTCCTGCGCGCTTCGATCCTGGCCGACCCGGCCGGTGCCCGCAAGAACACCAAGGACAACACCCCGGCAGTGATCCACTATTCCATCGTCCCCGGCGACAAGGTGGAAGTCGATGTCGCAGCCAAAGGCGGCGGCTCGGAAAACAAGTCGAAGATGGCCATGCTCAACCCGTCCGACTCGATCGTCGACTGGGTACTGAAGACCGTGCCGACCATGGGTGCTGGCTGGTGCCCACCTGGCATGCTCGGCATCGGCATCGGCGGTACCGCCGAGAAGGCCGCGGTCATGGCCAAGGAAGTGTTGATGGAGTCCATCGACATCCACGAACTGAAGGCCCGTGGCCCACAGAACCGCCTGGAAGAAATCCGCCTGGAGCTGTTCGACAAGGTCAACCAGCTGGGCATCGGCGCCCAGGGCCTGGGTGGCCTGACCACCGTGCTCGACGTCAAGATCATGGACTACCCGACCCACGCCGCGTCCTTGCCGGTGTGCATGATCCCCAACTGCGCCGCCACCCGCCACGCCCACTTCGTGCTCGATGGCACCGGCCCGGCAGAACTGGAAGCGCCGTCGCTGGACGCCTACCCGGAAATCGTCTGGGAAGCCGGCCCGAGCGCCCGTCGCGTCAACCTCGACGACATCACCCCGGAAGAAGTGGCCAGCTGGAAGCCGGGTGAAACCATCCTGCTCAATGGCAAGATGCTGACCGGCCGCGATGCCGCGCACAAGCGCATGGTTGAAATGCTCAACCGTGGCGAAGAGTTGCCGGTAGACCTGAAAGGCCGCTTCATCTACTACGTCGGCCCGGTCGACCCGGTGGGTGACGAAGTGGTAGGCCCAGCCGGCCCGACCACTGCTACCCGTATGGACAAGTTCACTCGCCAGATCCTTGAGCAGACTGGTCTGCTGGGCATGATCGGCAAGTCCGAGCGTGGCCCGACCGCCATCGAGGCGATCAAGGACAACAAGGCCGTGTACCTGATGGCCGTTGGCGGCGCTGCCTACCTGGTCGCCCAGGCCATCCGCAAGTCGAAGGTACTGGCCTTCGCCGAACTGGGCATGGAAGCGATCTACGAGTTCGAAGTCAAGGACATGCCGGTGACCGTCGCCGTGGACAGCAACGGTGAGTCGGTACACATCACTGGCCCTGCCCTGTGGCAGAGCAAGATTGCCGAAAGCCTGGCCGTCGAAGTGAAGTAACCTGATGTAACTGCGGCGGCTGCTTCGCGGGCAAGCCCGCTCCCACACGTACAGCGCAAGCCAGAAGGCTACGCGTTACCTGTGGGGGCAGCCTTGCCCGCGAAGAGGCCGCACTGTCATCACAGGACTCTCTCGAACTGCTCCGGCCAGTCCCGCCAGGTAAATACCTGCCCTTCCCGCCTCACCCGCCGCACTTCCTGCAGATCTACCTCACACACCAGCCACTGGCTGCAGTCCGGGTTCAACTGCTTACTCAACGCCACCACCCCATCCCCCGGCATCCCGTGATCCGGCGGTACGAACAAGCCTGCCCGGCCGATATTCTCGTCCAATGCCGGCGACCAGGGCGCCACCCCCACCGTAGGGCTCTGCAACACGGCAATCTGGTTCTCCAGGGCGCGCGCCTGGGCGCCAATACGCACCCGGTGGTAACCGGCTTCGGTATCGGTACAACTTGGCGCCAGGATCAGGTCGGCACCACACTCGGCCAGGCGGCGGGCCAGCATCGGGAACTCGTTGTCGTAGCAGATCAGGATGCCCAAGCGCCCCAGTTCGGTTTCGAACACCTGCAGCCCCTGGCCTGCCGCGATGTCCCACTGCTCGCGCTCAAAGCGGGTCATCATCAGTTTGTCCTGATAACCCAGCACACCTTGGGGGCCGAACAGCCAGGCACGGTTGCGGTAGCGCCCATCGTTGTCCAGCACCGGCACACTGCCCGGTTGCAGGTAGATCCCCCAGCGGCGGGCAAGGCTCTCGCACAACGCTTTCCAAGGTTCGATCAGCGGCTGGATGCCGGCAATCGAAGCCTTCAGGTCTTCCCGCTGCCCGGCATTCAGCTGGCCGCTCAACACCAGCCCGGCGTACTCCGGCAGTAGCAGCAAGCGTGCACCCGCCTCCACCGCTTCGGCGCACAGGCCTTGCAGGTGGTCGGCGTAGGCGTCCCAGGTTTCGTGCAGCTCGATGGCGTACTGGCAGGCTGCCAGGCGGATCATATCGGCAGTGCCTTGAGCCAGAACGACATCAGCTTGTCGGAGCTTTCCTGCTCGTCCAGGTCGCGCCAGGCGTAGGTGGTACGCAGCGATGGGTCGTGCAGGAAGCCGCGGTTGCGCCAGAAGCCATGCAGGGGTTTGTACTCGGCTGGCCGTCGCGGGTGCGCACCAGGTCGCTCGACCGCGCAGAACGCGCAGTAATCGAACTCGGCCAGTTTGTGTGCGTAGGACTCGCGCTCGATGAAGAAGCGAACCCCCAGGCCCTGACCGCGGTATGCCGGCAACACCAGCGACTCACCGAAGTAGTACACACTGGCCGGGTCGCGCCCCTGGGCCAGGAATGGCTGCTGGAATTCGGGCGCGACATCCACCAGCGGCAGGCCGGTAGAGGCGCCGACCACCTTGCCGTCGTCCAGCGCCAGCACAACCAGGCTGCGCCCGGAGCGGGCATAGTTGGCCAGGTAGTCGGCCTCGTACTCTGGGGTGCCGTCGTAAAGGTAGGGGAACTCGCGGAACACAGTAAGGCGCAGGCGAGCGAGGTCATCGATGTAAGGCGCGATAGCGGCACCGTGCAACAGGCGTATTTCCATGTTTGGCGGTCGTTTTGTCGATGTGGATGACGCGCTCGGCTAAGCCGGGCTTGAGGGGAAACCCTATCATCCGAGTTAACGACCCGCCTTTTCCCTACACGACAGGAAATGTTCCATGACCGCAACCGAACTGGTAAATGCTTACTACGCCGCCTTCAACGCGGGTGACATGCCGGCGTTTCTGGCGCTGCTCAGCGAAGACGTGATCCACGACATCAACCAGGGCGAGCGTCAGATGGGCAAGGCCAGGTTCGCCGCGTTCATGGAAAAGATGAACCGCTGCTACCGCGAGCGCCTGGCCGACATCGTGGTGATGCAGAACGCCGATGGCAGCCGCGCGGCGGCGGAGTTCACCGTGCATGGCCAATACCTGGCCGATGACGAAGGGTTGCCGACAGCAAACGGCCAGACCTATGTGCTGCCGGCGGGGGCGTTCTTCTATATTCACTGTGGCAAGATTGCCCGGGTGACCAACTACTACAACCTCAATGACTGGGTGGAGCAGGTTGCCTGAAGCAACCCGCTGCCAACTCAACCAAGCCTGTCAGGCAATACGCGTGCCCAGCACTTTAAGGAACGCCGCCAGCCAGGCCGGGTGCGCGGGCCATGCCGGTGCGGTCACCAGGTTGCCATCCACATGCGCCTGGTCCACCGCGATGTCGATGAACGTGCCACCCGCCAGGCGCACTTCTGGCGCACATGCCGGGTACGCGCTGCACTCACGCCCCTCCAGCACCCCTGCCGCTGCCAGCAGCTGGGCCCCATGGCAGACCGCCGCAATCGGCTTGCCGGCCTGGTCGAACGCCCGGACCAGGTCCAACACCTTTTCATTCAGGCGCAGGTACTCCGGCGCCCGGCCACCCGGGATCAGCAGCGCGTCATAACTCTCGGGCCGCACCCGCACGAAATCATAATTCAGGGCAAAATTGTGCCCAGGCTTTTCGCTGTAGGTCTGTTCACCCTCAAAGTCATGAATCGCGGTACGCACGGTCTGCCCCGCCAGCTTTTCCGGGCACACCGCATGCACCGTGTGGCCCACCATGCTCAAAGCCTGGAACGGCACCATCGCTTCGTAATCTTCGACGTAGTCGCCCACCAGCATGAGAATTTTCTTCGCCGTCATCTCGCCCACTCCTTCGGTTAGCTTTGAATAATCACTGCACGATAGCCGCTGTCAGTCACGGCGGTCGAGGAAGTTGACCACCAACCGATCGAGCCAGCCCCAGATCCGTTGCTTCACCCTGCGCCACAAAGGGCGAGCATGCCAGTGGGCGAGGTCGACTTCTTCGCTCTGGGCGAAGTCGCGCTCGAAGCTGGCCACCACCGCCGCTGTCAACGGCGGGTCCAGCGCTTCGATGTTGGCTTCAAGGTTGAAGCGCAGGTTCCAGTGGTCGAAGTTGCACGAACCGACGCTGACCCAGTCGTCTACCACAGCCATCTTCAGGTGCAGGAAGCACGGCTGGTACTCGAAAATCCGCACGCCCGCACGCAACAGGCGCGGGTAGTAACGATGCCCGGCGTAGCGTACCGAGGGGTGATCGGTGCGCGGACCGGTCAACAACAGACGCACGTCCAGGCCCTTGCTGGCAGCCCGGCGCAACGAACGGCGCACGCTCCAGGTCGGCAAGAAGTACGGCGTGGCCAGCCACACCCGTTTCTTGCCGCTGTTCAGCGCCCGTACCAGCGCGTGAAGGATGTCCTGGTGCTGGCGGGCGTCGGCATAAGCAACCCGGCCCATGCCCTGCCCCTGCGCAGGCACCTTGGGCAGACGCGGCAGGCCAAAGCCTTCAGCAGGGCGCCAGGCGGTGCGGCGGTTGTTGGCTTGCCACTGACGGTCGAACAGCAACTGCCAGTCGCTCACCACCGGCCCCTGCATCTGCACCATCACTTCGTGCCATTCGCTGGTCGCCTCACCCGGCGTCCAGAACTCGTCGGTAACGCCCGTCCCCCCCACCACGGCCCAACGTTCGTCAACCAGCAGCAATTTGCGATGATCACGGTAGAGGTTACGCAGGCCACGCTTCCAGCGCAGACGGTTATACCAGCGCAAGTACACGCCAGCGTCCAGCAGGCGCTGACGCAACGCGCTGTTGAAAGCCAATGACCCGTAGTCATCGAACAGGCACCGCACCCGCACGCCACGCCGGGCAGCCTGCTCCAGCGCGTCGACCACCGCCTCGGCACAGGCACCGGCCTCGACCAGGTACAGCTCCAGGTCAACCTGGAACTCGGCACGCATGATCGCCAGGAGCATGCGCGGAAAGAACGCAGGGCCGTCGATAAGCAGTTCGAACTGATTGCCATCCCGCCAGGGGAAGACCGGCCCCGCCATGTCAGCGCGCAGTGAAGATCAGCACCGCGCTAACCGGTACCGACGGGTTGATGGACTTCAACCTGGCGAACTTGCGCAGGCTTTCCAGCCCCGGCAGCAAGCCAAAATCTTCGGCGCGCAGCACCAGAGGCTCAAGGGTCACCACCTGGAAACGCCGCGCATCCAGGCGGGTGGCCAGCAACAGGACATTGTAGCTGTGCGACTGGCCATGCAAGGTGACCGTCAGCGGCAGGCGCAATTCGATCTGAGCACCGTCGGCCAGGTCATTGATCGGCTGCAGGTCGATCTGCGCCTTCACTGTGGCCTCGGCGAAGCGCTCGACCTCGAACAGGTTGTCGCGCATTTGCTCGTCACGCAGCGGAATACCGCTGCTCACCGAGTCCATCTCGATCCTCAACCCGGCCATACCCTTGCGATCGACCGTGCCATGCAACACCAGAAAGCGATGCACTTCGGCGGTGTCGCCGTTCTTGCCGGTGATGAACGACAGCCGTGAAGATTCGCCATCCAGGTGCCAATTGGCATGAGCGGGCAGGCACAGAGCCAGCAATAAGGCAGGCAGCAGACGGGGCAACTTGAACATGACAGATCTCGTGAAACCAGGCCGCCAACCTTACCCGCCTGCATTCATGGCAGCAAGCGGCAGCCCTCACGCATGCTTTGCCAAGCCGCCTGGCTGCGCCGCCCCAGGCCTTCAGCGGTGACTCGCTGCTGCTGGCTGTTTTCCTCCAGCAGGCTCAGTGGCAGCCACTGCTTCACGTACCCTTGGCAGTACACCTTGTCGAAGCCCATGACAAAGCGGCAGGAACAGTATTCCTTGGCCGAGTAGGCCGAGAGTATGCCGGGGAAATCCGCCAGCGCCTGGCGTTCCTGCCAGGCCCAGTACAGGAGCCCTGCCAGCGCCAGCAGCAATAACCGCTTCATGCCCCCTCCCCGGCCAGTACCGCCAGCACCCGCTTGAGCAATTCGTCATGTCGATAGCTGCTGTCGCGGTCATCGGCGTAGCGCACGATCACCAGCTTTTGCTCAGGCAACACATATAACGCCTGCCCCCAGTGGCCAAGGGCGGCGAAGGTGTCTGCGGGTGCACTGGGCCAAGGCCGTTCGGCGCCAGCCAGCGGCTGGTTGAGCCACCAGTGGCCACCCGGGATGGCCTCGCCGGGCAGCGCTTGGGCCTGGGCAAACGGGGTGCGGTTGAAGGCCACCCAGGCTTTGGGCAGCAATTGTCGGCCCTGCCAGCGCCCGTCGCGCAACATCAGCAGGCCAATACGGGCCAAATCACGGGCACTGAGGTAGAGATAGGAAGAGCCTACGTAGGTGCCTGCCCGGTCACGCTCCCACACCGCACTGCCGATACCCAACGGGGTGAACAGTGCGTGCCAGGGGTAGTCGGGGTACTGCCCGGCATCGAGCATGCCGCGCAGCGCGGCGGCCAGCAGGTTGCTGTCGCCGCTGGAGTAGAGGAACCGCTGACCGGGGCTGGCGGCGGCACCCCGCGCCGCCGCGTAGGCGGCCATGTCTGCGCGGCCACGGGTATACAGCATGGCCACCACCGACGACTTCAGCGGCGCGTATTCGTAGTCTTCCTGCCACTCGAGGCCACTGGCCCAGTGCAGCAGGTCGGCCACGCGCACGCC
Source organism: Pseudomonas sp. 2,4-D (assembly GCF_030418155.1). NCBI lineage: Bacteria > Pseudomonadati > Pseudomonadota > Gammaproteobacteria > Pseudomonadales > Pseudomonadaceae > Pseudomonas > Pseudomonas sp. 2,4-D. The sequence continues at coordinate 7,034 of NZ_JAUHUI010000021.1, read as the reverse complement.
GGGGTGGGCGCGCATGGGTGGATAGAAGCGGCTGACCGGGTCTTGCAGCTGGAAGCGGCCTTCGCCCTGGGCCACGCCCATTACCGTGGCCAGTACGCTCTTGCTTACCGACCAGGTCAGGTGCGCGGTGGCGGCGCGGGTGGGCGCGGTGTAGCGCTCGTGGAGGATACGCCCGTCGCGGATGATCAGCAGAGCGTCCGTGCGGATGCCGTTGCGCTCTGAGGGGGAGCGTGCAGGAAAGGCGTAAGCGTCGACGGCCTGCCAGTCGAGGGTGGCAGGGTCGTTCTGCCACTGCGGGTCAGGCCAGTCCTCCGCCTTGGCGCTACCTGCAACCAGCGCAAGGATGACCAACAGTACCTTCATCGAGCTCGCCTTGATGGGGGCTGCTTTGCAGCCCTTCGCGGGCAAGCCCGCGCTCACTGTTGCAGGAGCGGACTCCCCCGCGAACAGGCCAACATCATCGATAAGGAATCAGCGCCGAACCGGTCGCTTCTGCAGCTTGCGCTGCAACGTCCGTCGGTGCATGCCCAGCGCCCGCGCGGTGGCCGAGATATTGCCTTCATGCTCGTTCAGCACGCGCTGGATGTGTTCCCACTGCAGGCGATCGACCGACATCGGGTTTTCCGGCACCAGGGTATCCAGGTCGGTGTGCTCCGACAGCAGTGCTGCCAACACGTCATCGGCGTCAGCCGGCTTGCACAGGTAGTTGCAGGCACCGCGCTTGACCGCCTCCACTGCGGTGGCAATGCTCGAGTACCCAGTCAGGATCACCACGCGCATTTCCGGGTCCAGTTCCAGCAGCTTGGGCAGCAGCACCAGGCCGGAGTCGCCATCCATCTTCAGGTCCAGCGTGGCGTAGTCCGGCAGGTCCTGCTGGGCCAGAATCAAGCCTTCTTCGGCAGAACTGGCAGTGCTCACACGGAAACCGCGACGGCTCATGGCCCGGGCCATGACCCGGGTGAAGGTGGCATCGTCATCCACCAGCAGCAGGTGCGGCAGCTCTTCGCTTTCGACCTGGTTTTCTTCGCTCATCATTCATCTCCTCGCTTGCCATAGGGCAGGCGCAGTTCGGTCAGGGTGCCACCCTGTTCATGACTATAGAGTTTCACCGAGCCGCCCGCACGGGTCACGCTGGCCTTGCTCAAGAACAGGCCCAGGCCGAAGCCTTTGCCCTTGGTGGTAATAAAAGGTTTGCCAATGGCTTCGGCAATGGCTGGCGGTACACCAGGACCATGGTCGTGGATACTGATGACGATGTCCTGGGCGTCCCAGTCCAGGCGAACCTCCAGATCATCAGGGCAGGCATCGGCGGCATTGTTCAACAGATTCAGTAACGCCTGGGTCAGGTCTGGCGGCGGCGCCAGACGCGGCACCTTGCCGTCGCGCAGGCGCTGGAAGCGGTAGCTGGCTTCCGGGCGCATCAGGTGCCAGCGGTTGAGCGCCTCGTCCAGCCAGGCGGTCACATCCTGCTCCACGATGGCCAGGCGCCGGTTGGCTTCGGCTGCGCGCACCAGCTGTTGCAAGGTCTCTTTGCACAGCTTTACCTGGTCCTGGAGGATCTGCAGGTCTTCCTGCAACAGCGGGTCGGTATGGTCCTGGCGCATTTCGTTGATCAGCACGCTCATGGTCGCCAGCGGCGTGCCCAGCTCATGGGCGGCACCGGCGGCCTGGGTAGCCACAGCCAGCAATTGCTCGTCGCGCAGGCTTTCTTCACGCCGCTCTGAACGCAGCTGCTCCTGTCGGCGCAGTTCTTCGGCCATGCGCGCGGCAAAAAAGGTGATCACAGCCGCCGCAAGGGCAATGCTCAGCCACATGCCGTAGACCTGCATCTTGTCCCGCGCCATCGGCAGCCCTTCGAGCGGGTAGAACTGCACCAGCAGCAAACTGTAGGCCGTCAGCGCAATGCCCGACAGGATCAGCGAATACAGCCACGGCAAGGTCACCGCAGCGATCGCCAGCGGCACCAGGTAATACGACACGAACGGGTTGGTCGAGCCGCCGGAGTAATACAGCAAGGCACTGTGGATCAGCAGGTCACAGGCCAGCTGCAGGGCGTACTCCATTTCGGTGACGGGCAGCGACAGCCGCAGGCGCAGGGCCGTGAAGGCACACAGCAACGAAGACAAGGCCAAGGTGCCGGCCAGTGACAGCCAGGGCAACGGCAGCAGTTCGGTCCAGTAGGCAACGCCCACCGAGCCGGCCTGGGCAGCCAGGACCAGGACCCGAATGACGGTCAGGCGCCAGAGGTTCTGGCGGGTAGCGGACAATGGTTGTACGGCGGCGAGCATGAGCTCTCCTGATGAGTGCTCCAGAAAAATCGGCTGGAGTATACCGAAGCCAGGCGCCTCGCTGCAGCGATGCGGCAAAGCGCCACACTTTGTCACAGGTTCATGATGGCACTTTTGAACCCACTACACTGTTGCCGGTCCTATGGGCCATGCGTGGAATGGATGACCAGCCCCCACGCCTTCAAATGCCAAGGAGTACCACATGCAAATCCCACGTCGCGGCGCTGCCCTGATCATGTCTTGCGGCCTGCTCGCCAGCCTGCCGGCACTGGCTGCCGATGAACCGCGTTTCAACCAGGTATCGCTGCGTGCCGAAGTCAGCAAGGAAGTGGCGCGCGACCTGATGGTCGTGACCCTGTACAGCGAAGCGCAGAACAGCGACCCGGGCAAGCTCGCCAAGCAGATTACCGAAACCATGAACAAGGCCGTGCAGCAGTCGCGCCAGGTCAAGGACGTGAAGATCAGCCAAGGCAGCCGCAACAGCTACCCGGTGTATGACAGCAAGGGCCAGAAAATTACCGGCTGGCGCGAGCGCGCCGAACTGCGCCTTGAAAGCGCCAACTTCCCGGCCTTGTCCCAGCTTACCGCCGATTTGTTGCAAGAGCTGAAAATGGCTGGCATGGATTTCTCCATCGCCCCGGCCACGCGCAAGGCCAGCGAGGATGCTCTGCTCAAGGATGCGGTCGATGCCTTCAAGGCACGCGCGCAACTGGCGACCGAAGCGCTGGGTGGCAAAGGCTACAAAGTGGTGAGCCTGAACCTCAACAGCAGCGGCTACCCGCGCCCGTACTTGCGTAGCGCGCCGATGGCGATGAAGGCCATGGGGGCTGATGAAGCAGCACCGGCGCCAGATATCGAGGCGGGCACCAGTGAAGTGAGCATGAATGCCGATGGCCTGATCGAAGTGCAGATGCCATAAGGCGTCCACGCATCACCTGTGGGAGCCCGCGAGCAAGACACGGCGGTGGATGGCACGGGCTTTGCCCGTGTTCGCGGGTAAACCCGCTCCTACGGGTGACTGCGTCATTTTCACGATTTTCAGACATTTCTTACGCACCAACAGGGTGCGTCCTACGCTTTCCCCTGCCTAGAAACATCGCGCAAAACGCCATCATTTTGCCTACGCAAACGTTTAACTTCGCCAAAAGTTATACCAATGCGACATCCATGTACGTTCGTGCCACTTTCCCGGCGCCAACTATCCTTGTACCTGTTGCATTGGGAACGCCCCCTGCATACAGTATCCGCAGGTCGGCTCACGAGGCCACCTCATCCAAAAAATGACAACAATGAGGCCACCATGCTCAAACACGCAGTCATTCCGTTCCTGCTGGGTGCAGGCTTGCTTAGCGGCGCACCGTCGGCCGTTGCCGCATCCAACCTGGTGTTCTGCTCCGAAGGCAGCCCAGCCGGCTTCGATCCGGGGCAGTACACCACCGGGACCGACTTCGATGCCTCGGCAGAGACCGTGTTCAACCGCCTGACCCAGTTCGAGCGCGGCGGCACTGCTGTCATCCCGGGCCTGGCGACCAAATGGGAAGTGTCCGACGACGGCAAGACCTACACCTTCCACCTACGCGAAGGGGTCAAGTTCCACACCACCGACTACTTCAAGCCCAGTCGCCCGTTCAACGCCGACGACGTGCTGTTCACCTTCAACCGCATGCTCGACAAGGACAACCCGTTCCGCAAGGCGTACCCCACCGAGTTTCCATACTTCACCGACATGGGCATGGACAAGAACATTGCCAAGGTGGAGAAGCTTGACGAGCACACGGTGAAGTTCACCCTCAACGAGGTGGACGCCGCGTTCATCCAGAACCTGGCCATGAGCTTTGCCTCGATCCAGTCCGCCGAATACGCCGACCAGTTGCTCAAGAGTGGCAAGGCCGCCGACATCAACCAGAAGCCGATCGGCACCGGCCCGTTCGTGTTCAGCAAGTACCAGAAGGACGCGCAGATCCGCTTCAAGGGCAACAAGGACTACTGGAAGCCCGAGGACGTGAAGATCGACAACCTGATCTTTGCCATCACCACCGACGCCTCGGTGCGCATGCAGAAGCTCAAGAAGAACGAGTGCCAGGTCACCCTGTTCCCACGCCCGGCCGACATCGAGCCGCTAAAAGCCGACAAGAACCTGCAAATGCCGCAGCAGGCCGGCTTCAACCTCGGCTATATCGCCTACAACGTGATGGACAAGATCAAGGGCAGCAACGAGGCCAACCCCATGGCCCAGCTGAAAGTCCGACAGGCGCTGGACATGGCCGTGGACAAGAAAAAAATCATCGAGTCGGTGTACCAGGGCGCCGGCCAGCTGGCGGTCAACGCCATGCCGCCCACGCAGTGGTCCTATGACGACAGCATCAAGGACGCCGCTTTCGACCCCGAGAAAGCCAAGCAACTGCTCAAGGAAGCCGGCATCAAGGAAGGCACCGAAATCACCCTATGGGCCATGCCCGTGCAACGCCCGTACAACCCCAATGCCAAACTGATGGCCGAAATGCTCCAGTCCGACTGGGCCAAGATCGGCATCAAGGCAAAGATCGTCAGCTATGAATGGGGCGAATACATCAAGCGCTCCAAAGGCGGCGAACAGGGCGCCATGCTGATCGGCTGGAGCGGCGACAACGGTGATCCGGACAACTGGCTGGGTACCCTGTACGGCTGCGATGCCATCGACGGCAACAACTTCTCCAAGTGGTGCTACAAGCCCTACGACGACCTGATCAAGCAGGCCAAGGCCACTTCCGACCAGGCCAAACGTACCGAGCTGTACCAGAAGGCGCAGCATATCCTCAAGGAGCAGGTACCGATCACCCCGATCGCCCACTCCACCGTCTACCAGCCCATGAGCGCCAAGGTGAAGGACTTCAAGATCAGCCCATTCGCGCTGAACGCCTTCTACGGCGTCAGCGTGGACAAATAGGCTGACCGAGGCACCCGCTGAGCGGCGGGTGCCCCTCCCTCCTTGCCACCCTTTCATGTCGTCCTGCGGCTATCCGCTGCGGGGTCGGCTAACTGTTGCCGCCATTCGCACCCCAAGGCGGCGCAAACAGATGAAAAAGGAATTGCCATGCGCCACGCCAAACGCCTTTCGACCCTGCTGGCCCTGGGCCTGATCAGCCAATCCCCGGTCCTGCTCGCCAACAACCTGGTGTTCTGCTCTGAAGGTAGCCCCGCCGGTTTCGACACCGCCCAGTACACCAGCGCCACCGACAACGACGCCGCCGAACCCATCTACAACCGCCTGGTCGAGTTCGAACGTGGCGGCACCGCCGTGCACCCGGCCCTGGCGACGCGCTGGGAGGTGTCCGACGACGGCCTGCGCTACACCTTCCACCTGCGTGAAGGGGTCAAGTTCCACAGCAACAAGGCCTTCAGCCCGAGCCGCACGTTCAATGCCGACGATGTGCTGTTCACCTTCAACCGCATGCTCGACAAGGGTCATCGGTTCCGTCAGGCCTACCCTACCGAGTTTCCCTATTTCAACGGCATGGGCCTGGACAAGAACATCGCCCGCGTCGAGAAGACCGACCCATTGACCGTGGTGTTCACCCTGAACACCGTCGATGCCGCGTTCATCCAGAACCTGGCCATGAGCTTCGCCTCCATCCTCTCCGCTGAATACGCCGAGCAGCTACTGGCCAGTGGACGCCCCAGCGACATCAATCAGCAGCCTATCGGTACCGGGCCATTCGTGTTCCAGCGCTACCAGAAGGATTCGCAGATCCGCTACAAGGGCAACAAGGACTATTGGGCAGCGAACGAGGTGAAGATCGACAACCTGGTGTTCTCGATCAATACCGACCCCTCGGTGCGCATCCAGAAGCTGCGCCGCAACGAATGCCAGGTCACCCTGCACCCACGCCCGGCCGACCTGCCGGCGCTCAAGGCCGACAGCACGCTGCAGGTGCTCCAGCAACCAGGCTTCAACCTCGGCTACATCGCCTACAACACCCAGCACCCGCCATTCGACCGCCTGGAAGTGCGCCAGGCAATGGACATGGCGGTCAACAAGGAAGCCATCCTCCAGGCGGTGTACCAGGACGCCGGCCAACGGGCGGTCAACGCCATGCCACCGACCCAGTGGTCCTATGACGACAGCATCAAGGACGCCCCGTACGCGCCGGAAAAGGCCAGACAGCTGCTTCAGCAGGCGGGTGTCAAACCTGGCACCGAGATCACCCTGTGGGCCATGCCGGTGCAACGCCCGTACAACCCCAATGCCAAGCTGATGGCCGAAATGCTCCAGGCCGACTGGAGCAAGCTCGGTTTCAAGGTGCGCATCGTCAGCTACGAATGGGGCGAATACCTCAAGCGCATGAAAAACGGTGAGCACGACATCGCCCTGATCGGCTGGACCGGTGACAACGGCGACCCGGACAACTGGCTCGGCACCCTCTACAGCTGCGATGCCATCGGCAGCAACAACTACTCGCAGTGGTGCGATCCGCAGTACGACAGCCTGGTCAAGCAGGCCAAGCAAGTGACCGACCGTACGCAACGCACCGCCCTGTACCAGCAGGCCCAGCAGCGGCTAAAGCAGCAGGTACCGATTACGCCGGTGGCGCATTCCACCGTGAGCCAGCCGCTTAGCGTCAAGGTTTCCCAGTTCAAGGTCAGCCCGTTTGGGCGCAATGATTTTTCCGGTGTGAGTGTTGATTAAGCGTTAGCCAGTACCGGCCTCTTCGCGGGCAAGCCCGCCCCCACAGGATCTCAACAGGTTCGGACACTGCGCCCTACCTG
>NZ_JAUHUI010000020.1:0-98042 GCF_030418155.1 Pseudomonas sp. 2,4-D | reverse complement strand
CTTTCGCGGGTGAACCCGCTCCTACGACGGCCTCTATCCAACTGTCCGTCACCGTGGTAGGAGCGGGTTTACCCGCGAAAGGACCGGCCCAGGCAGCCGAGAATTTCCAGGGGATAAACGGTAACAACAGAAGACACCCAGTCAGCGTTGGCATGACCACGTTCTGGTGAGCACCTGTTAGTCCAGCCCCTGCTTCAGGACATGCACGCATAAAAAAGGAGAGCCGAGGCTCTCCTTCTTCTTCAACAACCCTCAGCCATTAGCCGATGGTCATCAGGCTGGCGTTACCACCCGCCGCTGCAGTGTTCACGCTCACCGCGCGCTCGATGACCAGGCGCTCCAGCGCAATCTGGTGATCACCGCTGGACAGCCCGTGCACCCCAACGATCGCCCCGGCACGCTTGGCCACCTGCTGGCATACGCCGCGCAGCTGGTCCGAGTCGCCATGGTGGATTACTGCGTCGAACGCCACTTCATCCTTGTTCCAGTCCGCGACCAGCTTCACCTTGGCCTGCAGCTCACGCGGCAGGCGGGCGCGCAGAGCCTTGCCCGGTTCACCGTCAACCCACACCGCCGAGCTGCCAACGGCCAGTACCGCGGCGAACTGCGCCAGCAGGTCGGTTTCGTTGTCGGCCAGGCACAGTACGTGCTCCCGCGGCAGAATGGTGTAGCTGTTGCGCTCGCCGGTCGGGCCTGGCAGCAGGCGAGCGATGCCGCTCTGCGACTGGCTGGCGAACTGGCTGCACAGCGCGGCCAGGTCGGCAAGCTGGTTGTTCTCGGCCCAGGCCTTCAGGCCGTGCAGCGGTTTGACCAGCTGTTCGTGCAGAGTGCGGTCTGGCTTGCCTTCGCCGTCCTGCTGCTGGAAGTGGCGGCCAATGGCGTCGGCCGGGCGGGTCGACAGCAAGCGGTAGAGGTACAGCGGGCCGCCGGCTTTCGGGCCGGTGCCAGACAGGCCTTCACCACCGAACGGCTGCACGCCCACCACTGCACCTACAATGTTGCGGTTGACGTACATGTTGCCGGCGTTGGCGGTTTCCACCACCTTGGCGATGGTCTCGTCGATACGGGTGTGCACGCCGAGGGTCAGGCCGTAGCCGGAGTTGTTGATCTGCTCGATCAGCTGGTCCAGATTGCGGCGGTTGTAGCGCACCACGTGCAGCACGGGGCCGAAGATTTCGCGCTTCAGCTCGTCGAAGCTGTCCAGCTCGATCAGGGTTGGCATGACGAAGGTGCCGCGCTTGATCTCGGCAGCATCGGCAATCGCGACCTGGTAGACCGGGCGGCCTTTCTCGCGCATGCCCTGGATGTGCTTCTCGATGCCGGCCTTGGCTTCGGCATCGATCACCGGGCCGATGTCCACGGCCAGGCGGTCCGGGCAGCCCAGGCGGCTTTCAGCCATGGCGCCCTTGAGCATTTCGATCACGCGGTCGGCGGAGTCTTCCTGCAGGCACAGCACGCGCAGGGCCGAGCAACGCTGGCCGGCACTGTCGAAGGCCGAGGACACCACGTCGATCACGACCTGTTCGGTCAGTGCCGAGGAGTCGACGATCATCGCGTTCTGGCCGCCTGTTTCGGCGATCAGCGGGATCGGCCGGCCCTGGTTGTCCAGGCGGCCAGCGACGTTGCGCTGCAGCAGGCGGGCCACTTCTGTGGAGCCGGTGAACATCACGCCTTTGACGCGCTCGTCTCCGACCAGGCCGGCGCCGACGGTTTCACCTCGGCCCGGCAGCAACTGCAGCACGCCTTCTGGGATGCCCGCTTCCAGCAGCAGGCGCACGGCCTGGGCGGCGATCAGCGGGGTTTGCTCGGCAGGCTTGGCCAGTACCGGGTTGCCGGCAGCCAGGGCTGCGGCCACCTGGCCGGTGAAGATCGCCAGCGGGAAGTTCCACGGGCTGATGCACACCACCGGGCCCAGTGGGCGGTGGGCGTCGTTGCTGAAGTCGTTACGTGCCTGCACCGCGTAGTAGCGCAGGAAGTCCACGGCTTCACGCACTTCGGCGATGGCGTTGGCGAAGGTCTTGCCGGCCTCGCGAATGAGCAGGCCCATCAGCGGCTGGATCTCGGCCTCCATCAGGTCGGCGGTGCGCTCCAGAATGGCAGCACGCTCGGCTGGCGGGGTGGCCTGCCAGATCGGCGCGGCGTTCAGTGCGCACTGGATGGCGTTGTCCACGTCGGCAACGGTGGCCTCCTGCACATGGCCGACTACGTCGCGGTGGTCTGCCGGGTTCAGCACCGGTGCGGCAGCGCTCTCGCTGGCGGCGCAGGCCAGCAGCGGGGCAGCCTTCCAGTCATTGTGAGCGGTGGCCAGCATGGCGCAGGACAGCGATGCCAGGCGGTGTTCGTTGGCCATGTCGATGCCGGCCGAGTTGGCTCGTTCAGTGCCATACAGATCGCGCGGCAGCGGGATGCGTGGGTGCGGGAGGCCGATACTGCCTTCCTGGGTACCCATGCGCTCGATGCTGGCCACCGGGTCGGCGACCAGTTCCTGGATGGAAATCGAGTGGTCGGCGATGCGGTTGACGAACGAGGTGTTGGCGCCGTTTTCCAGCAGGCGGCGCACCAGGTAGGCCAGCAGCGTTTCATGTGTGCCGACCGGTGCATACACGCGGCACGGGCGGTTCAGCTTGCCATCGGCAATCTTGCCGACCACTTGCTCGTACAGCGGCTCGCCCATGCCGTGCAGGCACTGGAACTCGTACTGGCCCGGGTAATAGTTCTGCCCGGCAATGTGGTAGATGGCCGACAGGGTGTGGGCGTTGTGGGTGGCGAACTGCGGGTAGATGGCTTCTGGTACGGCCAGCAGCTTGCGGGCGCATGCGACGTAGGACACGTCGGTGTACACCTTGCGGGTATAGACCGGGTAGCCTTCCAGGCCTTCGACCTGGGCACGCTTGATCTCGCTGTCCCAGTAGGCGCCTTTTACCAGGCGGATCATCAGGCGGTGGCGGCTGCGCTTGGCCAGATCGATGACGTAGTCGATCACGTACGGGCAGCGCTTCTGGTAGGCCTGGATAACGAAGCCGATGCCGTTCCAGCCAGCCAGGGATGGCTCGAAGCACAGGCGTTCGAGCAGGTCCAGCGAAAGCTCCAGGCGGTCGGCTTCTTCGGCGTCGATGTTAAGGCCGATGTCGTACTGCTTGGCCAGCAGGGTCAGCGACAGCAGGCGCGGGTACAGCTCTTCCATCACGCGCTCGTACTGGGCCCGGCTGTAGCGCGGGTGCAGTGCCGACAGCTTGATCGAGATGCCTGGGCCTTCATAGATACCACGGCCATGCGAGGCCTTGCCGATCGAGTGGATGGCCTGCTCGTAGGACGCCAGGTACTTCTGCGCGTCGTGTTCGGTCAGTGCGGCTTCGCCGAGCATGTCGTAGGAGTAACGGAAGCCTTTGGCCTCGAAACGGCTGGCGTTGGCCAGGGCTTCGGCAATGGTCTCGCCGGTGACGAACTGCTCACCCATCAGGCGCATGGCCATGTCGACGCCCTTGCGGATCATCGGTTCGCCGCTCTTGCCGATGATGCGGGTGAGCGAGGAGGTGAGGCCGGTTTCGTTATGGGTGCTGACCAGCTTGCCGGTCAGCAGCAGCCCCCAGGTGGCGGCGTTGACGAACAGTGACGGGCTGTTGCCCAGGTGCGGCTGCCAGTTGCCGGTACTGATCTTGTCGCGGATCAGGGCATCACGGGTACCTTTGTCGGGGATACGCAGCAGGGCTTCGGCAAGGCACATCAGCGCCACGCCTTCCTGGGATGACAGCGAGAACTCCTGCAGCAGGCCCTGGACAATACCGGCACGGCCGCCGGCGCTTTTCTGGTTGCGCAGTTTTTCGGCAATGCCTGCGGCCAGCTTGTTGGTGGCGTCGGCCAGCGGCGCGCTCAGGCGCGCCTGCTCCAGCAGCATTGGCACCACTTCCTGCTCGGGGCGGCGGTAGGCAGCGGTGATCGCCGAGCGCAGTACCGACTGCGGCAAGATGCTTTCGGCAAATTCGAGGAAGCACTGGTGGCTGTGATCGGCCTGGATTTCACCGGCATCGTCGGCCGGGTTGCTGGCATGACCGTTGAGTTCGGTCAGGGTGGCGCCACCCTCGAGCTTCTCCAGATAGTTGAAGATCGCTTGCTTGATCAACCAGTGCGGCGTGCGGTCAATGGACTGCGCAGCTGCTTTGAGTCGCTCACGGGTCGGGTCGTCGAGTTTGACCCCAAGGGTGGTAGTCGCCATTTCTTATCCTCGTTATTGCCACGGTTGTGGCCTAAGCTGGCGTCAAGAGTATCTGTAGGACAATTCAGGTGCAACCAGGTGCAACCCGAATTTTTCGTGTGAAAGGTGCAACTCGTCCGACAGCTATTCCCATACCCTGAAAAGGGGCGCTTTCGGTGCGATTTATTCTGAAAAAGCGGTTTTTTGCTCCCGAAAGGAGCAAGAAGTGGGCTTTGTCGGAAATTGCACGGGCAGGTGCAACTTGCAAAAGAAAAATGGTTGCACCTTCTTTGCGTTGTTGCATAGCATTCGCCGCCTGGGTGCAACCGCCAACGCTGTGGTTGCGCATGATAAAAACAAACGCCAGGGCACACGCATGGGCAATCCACTAACGATCACCTTCGTGATCTACATCGCAGCAATGGTGCTGATCGGCTTCGCCGCCTATCGCGCTACCAACAACCTTTCCGATTACATTCTGGGTGGTCGCAGCCTCGGTAGCGTGGTTACCGCGCTGTCTGCCGGTGCCTCCGACATGAGTGGCTGGCTGCTGATGGGCCTGCCCGGTGCCATCTACTTTGCGGGCCTGTCCGAGGCCTGGATCGCCATCGGCCTGACAGTGGGTGCCTACCTGAACTGGCTGTTCGTGGCCGGCCGGCTGCGCGTGCAGACCGAACACAACGGTGACGCGCTGACCCTGCCGGACTACTTCTCCAGCCGTTTCGAAGACAATAGCGGGCTGCTGCGTATCATTTCCGCCATCGTCATCCTGGTGTTCTTCACCATCTACTGTGCCTCCGGCATCGTGGCCGGTGCCCGTCTGTTCGAGAGCACCTTCGGCATGTCGTACGAAACCGCTTTGTGGGCTGGTGCAGCGGCGACCATCGCCTATACCTTCGTTGGTGGCTTCCTGGCGGTGAGCTGGACCGATACCGTACAGGCGTCGTTGATGATCTTCGCGCTGATCCTGACCCCGGTAATCGTGCTGATCTCCACCGGTGGCTTCGACCAGACCTTCGCCGCTATCGAGGCGGTGAACCCGGCGAACTTCGACATGCTCAAGGGTGCCACCTTCATCGGCATCATCTCGCTGATGGGCTGGGGCCTGGGTTACTTCGGCCAGCCGCATATCCTGGCGCGCTTCATGGCCGCTGATTCGGTGAAGTCGATCGCCAAGGCGCGCCGCATTTCCATGACCTGGATGATCCTGTGCCTGGCGGGTACCTGTGCCGTTGGCTTCTTCGGCATTGCCTACTTCTCGGCCCATCCTGAACTGGCAGGCCCGGTTAGCGAGAACCACGAACGTGTGTTCATCGAGCTGGCCAAGATCCTGTTCAACCCATGGATTGCGGGTGTCCTGCTGTCGGCCATCCTGGCCGCAGTCATGAGTACCCTGAGCTGCCAGCTGCTGGTGTGCTCCAGCGCCCTGACCGAAGACTTCTACAAAGCCTTCCTGCGCAAGAATGCTTCGCAGGTCGAGCTGGTGTGGGTCGGCCGTCTGATGGTGCTGGCCGTGGCCCTGATCGCCATCGCCATGGCCGCCAATCCGGAAAACCGCGTGCTGGGCCTGGTGGCCTATGCCTGGGCTGGCTTCGGTGCCGCCTTCGGCCCGGTGGTGCTGATTTCGGTGCTGTGGAAAGGCATGACCCGTAACGGTGCGCTGGCCGGTATCGTGGTGGGTGCGCTGACGGTGATCCTGTGGAAGAACTTCGACACCCTCGGGTTGTACGAAATCATCCCGGGCTTCCTGTTCGCCAGCATCGCCATTGTTCTGGTGAGCAAGCTGGGCAGCCCTTCGCAGACGATGGTCAAGCGCTTCGAAGCGGCTGATGCGGCGTATCACGCCGACAAGTAACATCCGTTGAATTGGCGGCGCCTGCTTTGCGGGTGCCGCCAATCAGCAGCCAGGCCTGACTCCGCCTGCAAGGCAAGGTAAACTTGCCGCCTTCGCAGGAGTTGCCATGAACTATCGTCACGCCTTCCACGCCGGCAACCACGCCGACGTCCTCAAACACATCGTGCTGACCCGCCTCATCGCCCTGATGTCGCGCAAGGAGCAGCCGTTCGCCTATATCGATACCCACGCAGGGCTCGGTCTGTACGACCTGCAAGGCGACCAGGCAAGCCGTACCGGCGAGTACCTGGAAGGCGTAGCCCGCCTGTGGAATCGCGATGACCTGCCGGCCATGGCCGACGACTACCTGCGCATCATCAAGCGCCTGAATGCCGATGGCGAGCTGCGCTACTACCCGGGGTCGCCCGAACTGGCCCGTCGCCTGATGCGCCAGCAGGACCGCGCCCTGCTCAACGAGAAGCACCCCGAAGACGGGCCGCTCCTCAAAGAAAACATGAAAAAAGACCCGCGCGTGACCGTGCACCTGGGTGAAGGCTGGCATGTGCCCCGGGCCTTGCTGCCGGTGCAGGAAAAGCGCGCGATCATGCTGATCGACCCGCCGTTCGAGCAGGCCGATGAGCTCAAGCGCTGCACCACTGCCATGAAAGAGGCGATCGGCCGCATGCGCCAGACTGTTGCGGCCATCTGGTACCCGATCAAGGACCAGCGCTCGCTGACCCGCTATTACCAGGACCTGACCAGCACTGGCGCGCCGAAACTGTTGCGGGTTGAGCTGTATGTGCATCACCAGGACAGCCCGCAGGGGCTGAACGGCTCTGGCCTGGCCATCGCCAACCCGCCGTGGGGGCTGGAGGATGAACTTAAGGAGCTGCTGCCATGGCTGGCCAAAGAGCTGGCACAGACCGCCGGTAGTTACCGCATGGACTGGCTGATCGCCGAGTAAACCTGTAGGCGCGGGTTTACCCGCGAACACCGGCTACGCCGGTGCCATCCACCGCGTTGCCTGCTTCGCGGGTGAACCCGCTCCTACAAGGGGGCGGTGTGCCTCCAATGTTTGCGTTATAATCCCGCCCTTTAGCCGCCATCCGCCCACGAGGCCGCTGGCGCATTTTTACCGAATGAAGAGGCTAATCCCTTGGCATTGACGATTCTTGGCCTGTCCGGCGCCCTTAGCCATGACCCTTCCGCGGCCTTGTACATTGACGGCAAGCTGATTGCCGCCGCCGAAGAAGAGCGCTTCGTGCGTGACAAGCATGCGAAGAACCGCATGCCCTACGAGTCGGCGAAGTTCTGCCTGGAACAGGCAGGCATCAAGCCGTCCGACGTCGACGTGGTAGCCATCCCGTTCGCCCCGATCAGCCTGTTCGGCAAGGCGCGGTGGCACTATGCCAAGCGCTATTGGTACGCCCCGGATCGTGCACTCGATGCCATCCTGATGGGCAACCGTCGCTACAAGCGCTATCGCAAGAAGATCGTCTGGTGCCTGGAGCAACTGGGCTTCGACCCGAAAAAGGTCAAGATCGAGCCGGTCGAGCACCACCTGGCCCACGCTTCCAGTGCTTATCATTGCTCGGGTTTCAAGGAAAAAACCGCAATCCTCGGCATTGACGGCAAGGGCGAGTACGCCACCACCTTCTTTGGTTACGGCGAAAACGGCAAGATCCACAAGATCAAGGAATTCTTCGACCCGGACTCGCTGGGTGGCCTTTACGGTGCCATCACCGAGTTCCTGGGCTTCGAAATGCTCGATGGCGAGTTCAAGGTCATGGGCATGGCGCCGTATGGCGACGCCAGCAAGTATGATTTCTCGCGTCTGGCCAGCTTCGAAAACGGCGAGTTGGTGATCAACACCGAGTACGCCAACGTTATCGGCCTGCGCCGCTATAAAGAGAAGGGCAAGGGCTTCTACTTCTCGCCAAAGCTGATCGAATGGCTGGGCCCCAAGCGCGAAGGCGACATCGCCGACGAGCCGTACATCCATTACGCCGCCAGCATGCAGGCGCTGTTCGAGAAACTGGCGCTGCAGATGATCGACCATTACCTGGGCGACACCCTGCGTGAAACCGGCAAGCTGGCCTTCGCCGGCGGCTGTGCGCTGAACGTCAAGCTCAACCAGAAGATCATCGCCCGTCCGGACGTGAAAGAGCTGTTCGTCCAGCCGGCCTCCGGTGACGCCGGGACTGCCGTTGGCGCCGCCGCCTATGTTTCCCACGCCCGTGGCGTTCCGGTCGAGAAGATGGAGCACGTCTACCTCGGCCCGTCGTACTCCAACGAGGACGTGATCGCCGCCTGCGCCCGTCACCCGAACCAGCCAAAGTGGCGCAAACTCGAGAACATGCCGCAGCAGATCGCCCAGATCATGGTCGATGGCAACCCGGTAGCCTGGTTCCAGGGCCGTATGGAGTTCGGGCCGCGTGCCCTGGGTGGCCGATCGATCATCGGTTGCCCAAGCGTGGAAGGCGTGGCTGACCGCATCAACCACCAGATCAAGTTCCGTGAACGCTGGAGACCTTTCTGCCCGTCGATGCTCGACACTGTCGCCCCGCAGATGATCAAGGTCGACCATCCCGCGCCGTTCATGACCTTCACCTTCGAAGTCGCTGAAGAGTGGAAGACCCGCGTGCCGGAAGTGGTGCATGAGGACGGCACTTCGCGTGCCCAGGTGCTCAAGCGCGAGTACAACCCGCGTTACTACGACATGATGAAGGCGCTGGAAGACCTGACTGGCAACGGTGTGTCGCTGAACACCTCGCTGAACCGTCGTGGTGAACCGATGATCTGCTCGCCGACGGATGCCCTGAACATGTTCTTCGGCTCGGACCTGCAGTACCTGATCATGGAAGACATCCTGGTTGTGAAGGACGGCGCGGCCCCGTATGACCAGCCGCTCTGAACCGCGCATCCTGCAGTTCTGCCATGGCTATGACGGGCCGTTCCTGGACTGCGCCCGTCAGTACGCCAGCCTGTTTCAGGGGCGTGGGTACCAGGTGACCACGGTGTTCCTCACCGGCGCCGCCGATGCGCAGGTGGCGGCTGGCTGTGCGTCGGACGAGGTGCTGTTCCTTGAGTTCAGTTCCAAGGCCGTGCGCGGCCTGAAACTCGGCGCCATCCGCACATTGCGGCGCATTGCGGCCGAGCGCAATTTCGCTTTCTGCATCGCCCACCGCTTCAAGCCGATCTACGTTGCCCTGCTTGGGACCGGCCTGCCGGTGATTGGTGTGCACCATGCCTTTGGCGACTACCAGCGCAAAGGCCGCCGCCTGTTCGCGAACCTGTTCAGCAAGCGTCTGAGCCTGTTGGGTGTTTCGGACGCGGTACGTGACGATATGCGCCGTTGCTTGCCGCAGTGGCCGGCCGAACGCATCCAGACCCTGTACAACCGCATCGACATCGACGCCCTGCAAGCAGCCCTGGTGCCGCGCACTGACGCACGCCAGGCCTTGGGCCTGGATCCCCAGGCGTGGATCGTCGGCAATGTCGGGCGCCTGCACCCGGACAAGGACCAGGCCACCCTGTTGCGCGGTTTTGCCCAGGCACTGCCGGGGCTGCCGGCTGGCGCCCGCCTGGCGATCCTCGGCAAGGGGCGTCTGGAGGCGAGGCTCAAGGCGTTGGCTGCCGAGCTTGGCATTGCCGGGCAAGTCGACTTTCTTGGCCAGATACCGGATGCGCGCCGTTACTTCCAGGCGTTCGACGTGTTCGCTTTGAGTTCCGATCACGAGCCGTTCGGCATGGTCCTGCTCGAAGCGATGGTTGCCGGTGTGCCGGTGTTGGCCACGGCCTGTGGCGGAGCCCGCGAAGTGGTCGAGGGCGTTGGCGTGCTGTTCCCGCTGGGCGACGCCGCGCAGTTGGCCCAGGGCCTGCAGCACATGGCCGTACTGGACGCTGGGCAGCGCCAGGCCTGTGCCAGGCACATGCTGCAACGCCTGGGTGAGCGTTTCTCTGACCAGGCGGTGCGCGAGGCCTTCTGGCAACTCCCACAGGTGCGCGCGTTGGTGGGGCAGGCCTGATGCTCAATCGTATCCAGGCCTTCCGCGAACGCGGTTGGCAAGCTATCGATGCCAAGGCTTATGCCCAGGCGTGGGCGCGCTTTGGCGGCAGTGTTGCCACCCATCCGCTGGTGGTCGAGCAACTGGCGGACCTGGCACAGATCCCGGTGCGTTACCTGGGCTGGCACCAGGCTGGCGAGCTGAAAGCCGCCATCCCGGCCTGGGGGCGTCACCTGGCGCTGTCCAAGGACGTGCTGAAGCGTACTGGTAAGAAGGCCCTGTTCGACCTCGGTAATGCCGAGATCATTCTGCCGGCGGCGTCTGATGCCGCTGCGCCGTTGCGCCATACAATCCGTTACCTGTCCGAACTGAACCAGGGCCGCTTCATCGGCCTCAAGGCGCAGAAGGAGCAGTTGGCCATGGCCCGGGCGCCTGAAGACCTGTCGAAGAAGTTCCGCTACAACCAGCGCCGTGAACTGCGCCTGCTGGAAGAGGCGGGTGGTGTGGTACGCCCGATCAGCGACTTCAGTGCTCAGGAAATCGCCAGCATGTACTGCGACCTGTTCCTGCGCCGCTGGGGTTTTCCGGCCACCGGTGCCGAGCGTATGGCCGATGTGCTGGAGCGCCTGCGTGAGCTGCTGATCGGCTCGGTGCTGCTGCTGGACGGTAAGCCGATTGCCATCCAGCTGGTGTACCGCGTAGAAGCGCCGGAGTGGATCAGCGTCGAGTACATCAATGGCGGCGTCGACCCTGAAACCAAGGCCTTCAGCCCAGGCAGCGTGCTGAGCTTCCTCAATACCCAGGCCGCCTGGGAAGACGCCCGGTCGCGCAACAAGCCGCTGCGGTTCTCGTTCGGCCGTGCTGACCGTGAGTACAAGGACCGCTGGTGCAACCCTGTGCCGGTGTATCAAGCGTGAGCCGCAAGCAGCAGTTGCTCAAGCGCCACCGGCGCAACAAACGCCTGGGGCTGCTGGCGGGCCTGGTTGCGCTGGTCGCCCTCGGTGTTTTCAGCTGGTGGTGGCTGCCACTGCTGCTGTTGCCGCTGCTTTGGGCTGCCCATGAGGCCTGGTTTGCCGACCACCTGTTCTATGCACCGGGTGAGGACTATGCCTACGACTTCGGCGATCAGGTGCAGCAGGTTCCTGCCAGCCTGCACGATGGCTGGCTCAAGGCTGATTGCACGTTGCAGGGCGACGAAACCCTGGTGCTTGAACTGCGGCTAAAAAGCAGCTGGTTGGGCCGCTTTCTCGATCCTCGGGTCGAGCTGCTGGCTGGCGAAAAGGCCGATCGGCAAGCGTTCGAGCGTGGCGTTGATGGCGTGCGCTTCCTTAACCTGACGGGTCTTGCTGCGCCACTGCAGGCCGGTACGTTGCGACTGCGCGGCCGGCATTGCCGGCTGCAGGGCCAGTTGCGTCTGTGGATAACCCCCTCGGTCGAGCTGCAGCAGCGCCGGGTGATGGTGATCGCGCCACATGCCGACGACGCCGAGTTGGCCGCGTATGGGTTGTACAGCCAGGCCGACGAAAGCTGGGTGGTGACCCTGACCGCCGGTGAGATAGAGGCCGAGCACTACCAGCAGATGGGCCTGGCAAAGGCCGAGGCCGCGCGCCTGAAGGGGCGCCTGCGTGCCTGGGACAGCATCGTGGTGCCGCGTTGGGCCGGCGTGCCGGAGTCGCGTTGCATACAGCTGGGCTACTTTTGCCTGCAGCTGCCTGCCATGCAGGCAGCACCCGACCAGCCGGCCGCCTCACGTGAAGCCGACCTGGCCGATATCCGCGTGTTCCGCCAGTTCAACCCGTTCCCGTTACCGGGCGACCGTGATGGCGCACCCACCTGGCACAACCTGCTGGCCGACCTGCGAGCCTTGCTGGAGCTGGCCAAACCAGAGGTGCTGGTGATGCCGCACCCGCAGCTAGACCCCCATCCGGACCATATCTGCGCTCAGGCGGCGGTATTGGAAGCCTTGCAAGGCATGACCTGGCAGCCACAAACCTTGCTGTGCTACGCCAACCACCTGCACGATAACGACCGCTGGCCGATGGGCGACAGTGGCGATGGCGTGGCTTTACCGCCGCAATTGAGCGCTGCCCAGGCCTGGGCACCCTGCAGCCTGGTACTGGACTGCGCGACTCAGCGCGATAAGGCGATGGCCCTGGGCATGATGCACGACCTGCAGCCGCCGGCACCGTTCAAGCGCCGCCTGCGCCGTCTGCTGCAACGCTGGCTTGCCGGGCGACAGCCATCGCCTTATGGGGAGAACGAATTCTTCCGCAAGGCCGTGCGCCGACACGAACTGTTCTGGCGGCGTGACCTGTAAGCACGCCCCATGGTTGACCGCGAAGGCGCAGAGCGCCCAAGGAAAGCAATGAAAGTCCTATTTCTGGTGCAGAAGGAACAGCGGGCGATTCTTGACCGCCTGTACGATGGCGTCGCGGCCAACTGCGAGTGCGACCTGCGCTGGCTGACCAGCCAGGATCAGCGCAACCTGCGCCGTTACTTCAAGCGTGAGGTGCAAGTCGAGCGCTATGACCGCATCGTGTTCTTCCTGCGTTTCAAGCAGGAGATCCGTCAGGTGGCCTTCATCCGCACTGTGCCGAACCTGGTGATTCTCGAGCACGACGCCTACCAGAACTACATCCCGTGCAAGTACACCGGCAAGTTCAGCGCTCATTATCGTCAACTGCCATGGGCACGGGTGATCAGCTCCGGCTACATGGTCAGCGAGCGCTTGCGCCAGGAAGGTTTCGACGCGGTGTTCGTGCCCAAGGGCTATGACGAGCAGTTGCTGGCCGACCAAGGGCGTGAGCGTGATATCGAACTGGCCTTTGTCGGTAGCGTCAACAGCGTGGCCTACAGCGGCCGCAAGGCACTGCTGGACGAGTTGGGGCAGGTCGAGAACCTGTTGGTAACCCGTACCAAGTCGGGCGAGGACTACTGCAACACGCTCAACCGTATTCGTTTCTTCGTCAGTGCCGATGTCGGCATGGGCGAGTACATGATCAAGAACTTCGAAGCCATGGCCTGTGGCTGTGTGCTGCTGGCATACGACCAGGGCGAGGAAGAGAACCGTGCGCTGGGCCTGCAAGACATGCACAACGTGGTGTTCTATGACAACATCCCGACCCTTCAGGAAAAGCTCCGTCGTTTGCGCGCGAACCCCGAGCTAGCCCGGCAGATTGCAGAAAATGGCCGCCATCTGGCGGTTTCCCGTTTTAGTTTCGGCGCAGTTGGACGTAGCATCGTCGACCACATGCGCCCGGCGCTCAGGCCCCACCCGCCATTGTCTGCATGGCAGCGGCTGCGTCTGAAGCTGGGCATCTAAACAAGAGCTTTCACGCCCAGGAGCGGGTTGTTGAAGGCCGATAGTCGTAATGCGGAGGGAATCCGGTGCGCTTTTCAAATGAGAGTGACGTCACGCTCGTCGTGACCAGTTGTGGGCGGTTCGATCTGCTCAAAGACACCCTTGAGAGTTTCGATCGCTACAACACCGCGCCCATTCGCGAGGTATTCATCACCGAAGACTCTGGCGACGATGCTGTGCATGCCGCTGTGCCGGCGCACTGGAAGCCGCACTGCAAGGTGTTCGTCAACCGGCCCAAACTTGGCCAGTTGCCGTCTATCGACCTGGCCTACAGCCAGGTCAAGACGCCGTACATTTTTCACTGCGAAGACGACTGGCAATTCTATCGCCAAGGCTTTGTCGAAGACTCGCAGGCCATCCTGGATGTCAGTCCAAACATCTTGCAGGTCTGGTTGCGCAGCCATGCCCACGACCTGGCCATCCACAGCCCGTACATCCACTTGGGCGATCGCCAGGTGATCGCCGGGGTGCCGTGCTATCCGCTGCTGTCCGACAAGGCTGAGTGGCAGGCGTTCTCGCTCAACCCTGGGCTGCGCCGATTGAGCGATTACCAGCGCTGTGCGCCATTTGCCGCCTATGCTGGAGAAAAGGCGCTTTCCCGTCGCTACGCTGAGTTAAATCTGACAGCGGTCACCTTGGAGGGTGATGCAGTATTGCACACTGGATTCGGCAATCACGTGACCTTGCCCATTGAAGTGGAGCGTAAGGCCAAGCGTCGTCAACGTGATCGGTTGAAGCTGGCATTGACGCTGGTTGCGGGGGCCTTGATCGGCATGGGAATCACCATTTTTGTTCAATGAAGTCGCTGTCCCACCTGACTTGAGCGGGAGAGGGCCCATGAACATCGTCAATATGATGTGGGCGGGTGGAACGCCGTACATGTCCATCCACAAGGTGCACCGGCAGGTCTTGTCGAACGCGGGTGCCGATGCCCGGATCAGTAACTGGCTGCTGCTGGGGAGCGGGCTCTGCTGTGGGCTCGGTTCGACCCGGGAATGGCATATGCCCTCACGTGCGCTCAAAGGGCGGCATTTGTGGCGCTTGCTGCGCCCGTGGCTGCGCATGCGCTTGCGCAAGGCACTGGCCGAGGCCGGGGCAGAAGTGGTGCTGCTCGATGGTATTGGCGTCGCCCGGTTGGTGCTGCCATTGTTGCAGCGCATCGGGCACGTACGTGCCAAGGTACTGTTCCATGGCAAGACGCGTCTGCATGCCAGCGATATCCGCTTGTTGCAGATGTTTCCGTCCGAGCGTCTGAGTATCGCGGCGGTATCACAGACGTTGGCCGAGTCGCTGGAGCGTGACCTGGGCAGGCCGGTGCAGACGCTGCGCATGGCGCTCGACCCGCTTGCATTCGTCGAGCCTTTGCTGAGCCGGGACCAGGCCAGGCAGGCACTGAAGTTGCCTCAGGGCGCCGAGGTGATGCTGGGTGCGGTAGGGCGATTGGTAGAGAGTAAAGGCTTCGAAATGCTGATCGAGGCATTCGCCAGGGCCAGTGCACGGCAACCGGGCTTGCAGCTGGCGATCATTGGCGAGGGGCCGCAGCATGCCGTGCTGCAGCAGCGTATCGACGCGTTGGGCCTGGCCGAGCGCGTTCATCTGCGCGGTCACCGCGAAGACCTGCAGCAGCTGTATCGGGCATTCGACTGGCTATTGGTACCTTCGCGTTCCGAAGGCCTGGGGCTGGTGGTGCAAGAGGCGGTGATGGCCGATGTACCGGTGGTGTGCAGCGACCTGGAAGTGTTTCGCGAGCAGTTGCGCGACACGGGGGGCTACCTGCCGGTTGCCGACGAAAGCGCCTGGGCTGAGGCGATTGAGCGCTGTACGGCGCTCAGTGCATCGACGATCGCCGCGAAGCAGCGCCAGGCACTGGCACCGGAGCAGGCCTGGCAGGCTTTCTGCAGCGGCTCGCAGAGCCTGTTGCGCAGCTGACCTTCAGCGTGTCAGCAAGGCTGCCTCGAAGGCGGCAAGGGGGAACCGGTCGCCCAGGTTCTCCCGCTCGATATAGCGCACCATGTGCTGCACATTTCGTCGAATCATGCGGGCCGACAGTGGCGGGCGCAGAAAGCGCATGTCGGCCACGTCGATCAAGCCCAGACGCTGGTCGGGGGTGACCACCACGTTGCCCAGGTGCAGCGAGCGGAAATAAACGCCGCTGCGGTGCAACTGACGGATCAGCTCGATCAGGCGTGGCAGGTAAGCGTCCCAGCTGAAGCCGTCATCGCGCGACATCTGCAGCAGCGTTCGCCCGGGTAGCGGGCGATACAGCACCGCAGTGCGGCCCGGCAGGTCGAGCTTGTGCTGGCTGATCACTTCGAGGGTTGGGATGCCCAGTTGCGTCAGGCGCGCGGCGTTATCGACGAAGCGCTGCGAGTAAGGACGTAGCAGTGCAGATGAAATCAGACGCTTCCTACGAAAAACCTTGAGGAAATTTCCATCTGTGAGCAGGTAGACTTTGGCGCCATGGCTGTCTGCCTCAAGCACCTGTGCGCCGAGTGTCAGCTGATCGAAGTCGACCTGGGTGAGCCGGGAGCATTGCATGA
The DNA here is from genome assembly GCF_030418155.1 of Pseudomonas sp. 2,4-D. Taxonomy (NCBI): domain Bacteria; kingdom Pseudomonadati; phylum Pseudomonadota; class Gammaproteobacteria; order Pseudomonadales; family Pseudomonadaceae; genus Pseudomonas; species Pseudomonas sp. 2,4-D. The sequence goes on along the minus strand of NZ_JAUHUI010000020.1, from coordinate 82,108 downwards.
ATAGAGCCTTGTCGTCTGGCGAGCAAAATGACCGGCAATAATGCCGAAAATAATGCTGTAGCACCATGGATGGTGTTTCTGATTCATCGGGGGAAAGGATGTTGTATCAAAAAAACTGGGCACAAGCGTGGTTAGGTTTGGGCCTGGTCTGGTTCCTGGCGGCGATTGCCCTGGCACCCAGCAACAAGGTTTATCAGCAAGGTCTGGTGTTGTTCTTGTGGCTGCCAACGCTGGTATTGGCCTGGTCGGCCCGAGGTGTGCTGGTGCAAGCCTGGAGGCGGCAACCGGCGCTGTGGGGGAGTGTGCTGCTGTTGTTGGCCTGGAGCGGGCTGAGCCTGGCATGGTCGCCCGCCGAGGAGCCCCTGCGCGAGCTCAAGCGCTTGCTCTACATCCTGGTATTCCTGCTGGCGTTTCCGCTGTTGGCCCAGCTTGGCCAAGCCCGCATTCGTCAGTTATTGCTGCTTGGCAGCGCGCTGCTGGCCATCGCTGCGTTGGTCTCCATCATCAAGTTCTACGGGGTGCAGCGTGCGCCCCTGCTGTTCAGGCTGGCGGGTATCGGTGAGATATCCCACCCCATCCTGGGGGCTTATGTCATTGGTTCGGCCTTGCTCTTGATGCTCTACGAGCCTCCTCGGCAACGTGGCTTGCAGTTGTTGTGGCTGGCGGCACTGGCTTGCCTGGGGGCCTTCGCCATGCTCAGCCAGAGCCGTGGTGCGGTTCTGGCACTGGTGATTACCGTGGTGATGGCGCCGTTGTGGTTCCGTGACCGCCACAGCCGGGTGTTCTCTGTTCTGGCACTGCTTGCCACCGGCCTGGCCTTTTGGGCCGTGTACGACGTTATCGCCCAACGGGGCTCGTCCTACCGGCCGGAAATTTTCCATGCCGTTCTCCAGATGATTGCCGCGCACCCTTGGACTGGTCTTGGCCTGGGGGCTGATTACGAGGTGAGCGCCGTCGGCATGCACTTCGATCACACCCACAACATGTTCACCCATGTTGCCGTTGAAATGGGCTTGCCCGGCATGTTGCTGTGGGTAATGGTGTGGTTGTTCACGCTGGGCGAAATCGTGCGCGCCCGTGGCACCCTGTTCGGCAAGGTCCTGCTGGGCTTCTGGGTCTACTCGACCCTGGCCATGCAGTTCGATGCCGCCAGCCTCACCGGTACGCCACGTGCCGAATGGTTCATCAGCTGGCTGCCGGTGGGCCTTGCCATGTTGCTGCCATGGGGCGTGCCGAAAATGACGCCTGTGGTAAAATTGCCGGTTCAACCTGAACAGCGAGCTCGATAATGGCCGAAACACCGCGACCAGCGGAGCACACCTCCAGCCTGAAGATCTACTTCCGGCTGTTGAGCTATGTGAAACCCTATGTCGGCATTTTCCTGCTGAGCATTGTCGGTTTCGTGATCTTTGCCTCGACCCAGCCAATGCTGGCCGGCATTCTCAAGTACTTCGTCGATGGGCTGAGCAACCCCGAAGCGGTATTGTTCCCCAACGTCCCCTACCTGCGTGACCTGCAATTGCTGCAGGCGGTGCCGCTGCTGATCATCCTGATCGCTGCGTGGCAGGGCCTGGGCTCGTTCCTCGGCAACTACTTCCTGGCCAAGGTCTCTCTGAGCCTGGTGCATGACCTGCGGGTGGCACTGTTCAACAAGCTGCTGGTGTTGCCCAACCGCTATTTCGACAACCACAACTCCGGGCACCTGATTTCGCGCATTACCTTCAATGTGACCATGGTCACCGGCGCCGCTACCGACGCCATCAAGGTGGTGATCCGCGAAGGCCTGACCGTGGTGTTCCTGTTTGCCTACCTGCTTTGGATGAACTGGCACCTGACCCTGGTGATGGTCGCCATCTTGCCGGTGATTGCGGTTATGGTCAGCATCGCCAGCAAGAAATTCCGCAAGCAGAGCAAGAAGATCCAGGTAGCCATGGGCGACGTCACCCACGTTGCCTCGGAAACCATCCAGGGTTACCGCGTGGTCCGTAGCTTCGGTGGCGAGGCCTACGAACAGCAGCGATTCGGCCAGGCCAGCCAGAGCAACACCGACAAGCAACTGCGCATGACCAAGACCGGCTCGCTGTACACGCCGATGCTTCAGCTGGTGATCTACAGCGCCATGGCTGCGCTGATGTTCCTGGTGCTGTTCCTGCGCGGGGACTCCACTGCTGGTGACCTGGTGGCTTATATCACCGCTGCCGGCCTGCTGCCCAAGCCGATTCGCCAGTTGTCGGAAGTCAGCTCGACCATCCAGAAGGGCCTGGCAGGTGCCGAGAGCATCTTCGAGCAACTGGACGAAGCGCCTGAAGTGGACACTGGTTCGGTCGAGAAGGAACACGTGGAAGGGCGCCTGGAAGTGCGTAACCTGAGCTTCACCTACCCGGGTACCGAGCGTGAAGTGTTGAGCGATATCAGTTTTGTCGCAGAGCCCGGGCAGATGATCGCCCTGGTCGGCCGCTCCGGCAGTGGCAAGTCTACGCTTGCGGCCCTGATCCCGCGCTTCTATCACCACGACAAGGGGCAGATCCTGCTCGATGGCGTGGAGATCGAGCACTATCGCCTGCGCAACCTGCGTCGCCATGTTTCGCAAGTCACCCAGCATGTCACCCTGTTCAACGACACCGTGGCCAACAACATCGCTTATGGCGATCTGGCCGGTGCGCCGCGCGCAGACATCGAAGCCGCCGCGGCCGATGCCTATGCCAAGGAATTCGTCGACCGGCTGCCAAAGGGCTTCGATACCGAAGTGGGTGAGAACGGTGTACTGCTGTCCGGTGGCCAGCGCCAGCGTCTGGCAATTGCCCGTGCGCTGCTTAAGAACGCGCCGTTGCTGATCCTCGATGAAGCGACTTCGGCGTTGGATACCGAGTCCGAGCGGCATATCCAGGCCGCCTTGGATCACGTGATGCAAGGCCGTACCACGCTGGTGATTGCCCATCGGCTGTCGACCATCGAGAAGGCTGACCAGATCCTGGTCATGGACCAGGGCCGCCTGGTCGAGCGCGGTACTCACACCGAGCTGCTTGCGGCTAATGGCCATTATGCCCGTCTGCATGCCATGGGGCTGGATGAGCCGGCCAAGGCCGATATCACCTGAACCCTCCTTGATCGGGGCCGTCATGGCCCCGATTGTCACGGGAATTTTCCAGGGATGATCTGGCCATAAAGCCATTGACTACCCTGTGCTAATATCCTGCCCCTGTTCATTATTTCCATATGGGTTGCCCATGAAGTTGTCCATGCCGCGTTTCGATCAAGCCCCGGTACTGGTGGTCGGCGATGTCATGCTCGACCGCTACTGGCATGGCGGTACTTCGCGTATTTCGCCTGAAGCGCCAGTCCCGGTGGTCAAGGTCGATCAGATCGAGGATCGCCCCGGCGGCGCGGCCAACGTTGCCTTGAACATTGCTGCGCTGGGCGCGCCGGCTTCGCTGATCGGCGTCACCGGCCAGGATGAGGCTGCCGACAGCCTGGCCAACAGCCTGCAGGCTGCCGGTGTCCGTTCGGTGTTCCAGCGCATCGCGCACCAGCCGACTATCGTCAAGCTGCGGGTCATGAGCCGTCACCAGCAGCTGCTGCGTATCGATTTCGAAGAGCCGTTCGCCACCGACCCACTGTCGCTGGGCGCGGAGGTCGACAGCCTGCTCGAAGGCGTCAAGGTGCTGGTCCTGTCCGACTACGGCAAAGGTGCACTGAAAAATCACCAGAACCTGATCCAGGCGGCGCGGGCCAAGGGCATTCCGGTGCTGGCCGACCCCAAGGGCAAGGACTTTTCCATCTACCGTGGCGCCAGCCTGATTACCCCGAACCTCAGCGAGTTCGAGACCATCGTTGGCCGTTGCGTCGATGAGGCCGAACTGGTTGCCAAGGGCTTGCAGTTGCTGCAGGACCTGGACCTGGGCGCCCTGCTGGTCACCCGTGGCGAGCATGGCATGACCCTGCTACGCGTTGGTCAGCCGGCGTTGCACCTGCCAGCGCGGGCACGCGAAGTGTTCGATGTGACCGGTGCCGGCGATACTGTCATTTCCACCCTTGCCGCGGCCATTGCCGCGGGTGAGGACCTGCCCCATGCGGTGGCCCTGGCCAACCTGGCGGCGGGCATTGTGGTCGGCAAGCTGGGTACGGCTGCCATCAGCGCCCCTGAGCTGCGCCGGGCCATCCAGCGTGAGGAAGGCTCCGAACGCGGCGTGCTGGGCCTTGAGCAACTGCTGCTGGCCATTGATGACGCTCGGGCCCACAACGAGAAGATCGTCTTTACCAATGGCTGCTTCGACATCCTGCATGCCGGGCATGTCACTTACCTGGAACAGGCGCGGGCCCAGGGTGATCGCCTGATCGTTGCGGTAAACGACGATGCTTCGGTCAGCCGCCTGAAAGGGCCGGGCCGACCGATCAACAGCGTTGACCGGCGTATGGCCGTGCTGGCCGGTTTGGGCGCGGTGGACTGGGTGATCAGTTTCCCGGAAGGCACCCCGGAAAACCTGCTGAGCCAGGTCAAGCCGGATGTGTTGGTCAAGGGTGGAGACTATGGCATCGACCAAGTGGTTGGCGCTGATATCGTCAAGGGCTATGGCGGCACCGTGAAGGTGCTGGGGCTGGTCGAGAACAGCTCGACCACGGCGATTGTCGAGAAAATTCGCAAGAACTGATCTGACCTTGGGGCCGCTGCGGCGGCCCTCTGCAGGGGCGGGTTTACCCGCTCCGGCAAGCAGGTGAAAGCTTTCGGGATGTCACTTGTTCAGCGAGGTCCGCGCCCGCTCCAGCAGCGCTCGCGCCTTGTCGCCAAAGCGTTGCAAGTGCGACGCCCGTGCGGGCTTGCTTTCCACCAAACCCTGCTGCTTCACCCAATCCTTCCAGCGTACCCGTTCATCTGCCACCACCCAGCCTTCCTGCCGGGCAAAACTTTCTGCCAGGTACAGCCCACGCGTACTCGCCGGCACCAGTTCATCCTTTTTCAGCGTGTACAGCTCTGCCAGTGGCTGGCCGTCCTTCAATGGCATCAGGTACAGGTCGGGCCGTTTGCGGTTGAGCCGCGCCACCAGCTGGTCGCCCTCCAGCCGCTCGTCAACGTGGAACAAGCTGAGTTTCTTGGCGTCACGGGGCACTTGCAGGCGCATGTCATAGATCAGCTGTAGCGAAGCGGTGGGCAGGTGCACATAGGCCCGTGGGCGCTCCAGTAGCATCAGCTTGCCGCAATGCACCGGGCGTGCGGCACCGGACTCCGGAGCCAGCACGAAGTGGGGTGTTTCGCGGTAGTGCAGGGCGGCGGCGTAGGGTACGGGCAGCCAGGTGTCGTTGAAGCGCCCGCCCAGCCAACCTTCCGGGGTTTCCAGCAGGCACTCCTCGGCCACTTCCTGTACGGCCGTGTGCAGCGGCAGGTTCAGCTCCTGCGCCGGTACATAACCGGAAATCAGTTTCAGTACCACATCGCCACGGTCTTGGCGGCGCTGACGCACCAGTACCCAGTAATCGCGGTTCTGCCAATGCAGCGTGAGGCGCACCGACACGCCCAGGTTGGCCAGTTCGACCACGAAGTGTTGTGTGTCGGGTAACTGGATGGCCTTGCGCCGTTGCTGAGTCTGGGCAAAGTTCAGCGGCATGCCGATGCTTTGGTAGATCAAGCCTTCGGTCGTGGCCTCGACATGCAGTGGCAGTGTCTTGAAGTTGCTCGGGTTCTTGCGGATCAGCGTTCGCGCCACGAGGCTCCTCCTTGCGTCGGGTCAGTCTCCAGTCCCTGAGTCGGGAGCCTGAGGTAACTCAATGCTGGCCCAGGATGCGGGCGACGGTGGCCACGTTATGGGCCAGGTGCAACGGGTTGATGGTGCCGACAATAGCACTGCTGACGCCCGGGTGGGCGAACAGCAGCTCGAAGCTGGCCTGCACCGGGTCGACGCCCGGGGCCAGGCAGATATGCCCGCTCGCCAAGGCCTTCTTTACCAGGATGGCCTTGCCGTGTTCGGCAGCGTAGTCCAGCACCGGGCGTTCTGCCTGTTCGTTGAGGTTGTAGGTGACCATGGCGCAGTCGCCTTGCTCCAGTGCCTTCAGGCCGCCGGCGACGGTCTTGCCGGACAGCCCGAAACCGAGGATCTTGCCCTCCTGCTTGAGTTCGGCCAGGGTCTGGTAGACCTCCTGCTGTTCGAGGATGGCCAGGTCGTTGCCGTCGGAATGCACCAGCACCAGTTCGATGCGGTCGGTTTCGAGCCGGCGCAGGCTGCGCTCCACCGAGCGGCGGGTGTGGGCAGCGCTGAAGTCGAAATGCGACAGGCCTTCCTCGAACTCTTCACCGACCTTGCTGACGATTACCCATTCATCACGTTGGCCGCGCAGCAGCGGGCCCAGGCGTTCTTCGCTACGGCCATAGGCCGGGGCGGTGTCGATCAGGTTGATGCCAAGCTCGCGGGCCTGGGCCAGTAACAGGCGGGCTTCCTCATCGCCGGGGATCGTGAAGCCAGTGGGGTACTTCACGCCCTGATCGCGGCCCAGCTTGACCGTGCCGAGGCCCAGTGGAGAGACCGTGAGGCCGGTGCTGCCCAGCGGGCGATGGAACGCATGCAGGGTTGGCAGGCTCATGGCAGCAACTGCTCCCAGGCCGGTACGCTCAGTGGAGGGCGTGGGAGGTCGGCCAGGTCGGCCTGTGCTTGTGGACGAATGCCGTCGCGCTCCAGGTGGCTGATTACCCGGTCGCTGAAGTCCGGTGCCAGTGCCAGTTTGGTCGGCCAGCCCACCAGCAGGCGCTGCTGGTCGGCAAGGAAGGCGTTGTCCGGACGTGCCAGGCCAGATTGTGCAGGCTCAGCGCGGTCGACGCGCAGTGTGGCCCAGCGCACCAGGCTCTGATCGACCCATGGGAGCAGGTTGGCGATTTCCTTCTGCGCTGCAGCAATCTGCGCTGCAGGCTCGCGCGCCACGCCATCGGCTTCGGCCAGGTCCCCACCGAGGTACCAGACCCACTGGCCATCGGCTGCCGGATGGGTGGTCACCGTTACCCGCGGCTTGGGCCCGCCGCCGAGGCAGTGGGCGTACAAAGGTTTCAGGTTCGGGCCCTTGGCCATGACCATGTGCAGCGGGCGGGTTTGCATGGCCGGCTGATCCAGGCCCAGCGCCTGCAGCAAGCCTTCGGTGCCGGCTCCGGCGCTCAACACGATGCGTTGGGCACGGATTTCCCGGTCGTCCACGCGCAGGCCGACCAACGCATTACCTTCACGCAAGGGTTCGATGCGTTCACCTGCCAGCAAGGACTCGCCGGCCAGCTCGGCCAGGTTGGCCAGCAGGCTCGGGACATCGACCACCAGTTCCGCCAGGCGGTACACCTTGCCCTTGAACGCGCGGTCCTGCAGTGCCGGTGGCAACTGGTCACCCTTGACTTGGTCGACCCTGCCGCGCACGGCTTTGCTGGCGAAGAAGCTTGTGAGGTTGCCGGCCAAGGTGCCCGGCGACCACAGGTAGTGGGCATCGGAGAGCAGGCGGGTACGACTGAGGTCGAGTTCGCCGTCGCCGGCCAAGGCCTCGCGCCAGCGGCGCGGCATGTCGGCGATGGCTTCCGAGGCGCCGGTCAGGGCGCCGTGCAGGGCGTATTTGGTGCCGCCGTGGATGATGCCCTGCGACTTGATGGTCTGCTCGCCGCCAAGGCTGGCGCGCTCCACCAGCACTGTCGAGTAGCCCAGGCGGCGCAGGCGGGCATTGAGCCAGAGGCCTGCGACCCCGGCGCCGACGATCAGCACGTCAGTGGAAATGGCAGATGGCATGGCGGTACCTCGAAGACTGGGACAGCTGGCAAGTATACAGGCTATACCTGAGATGGCCCTATCGTCGGCGAGCCCCGCACAAGGGCTCTCAATGCCCAGCGGTCTTCGAGAACAGCTGAATCACCACCACGCCACCCACGATCATGGCCATGCCAAGCATCGCCGGCATATCCAGCTTCTGCCCGTAGATCACCAGCGCCGCCACACTGATCAGCACAATCCCCAGGCCCGACCAGATGGCGTAGGCAATCCCCACCGGAATGCTGCGGACCACCAGCGTCAGCATCCAGAACGCAATGCCATAGCCAACCACCATCAGTAGCAGTGGCAACGGCGTGCTCAGGCCTTTCACCGCTTTCATCGAGGCGGTGGCGATGACTTCGGCGCAGATGGCAATGGCGAGGTAGGTGTAGGCATTCATGGCGGGATCCTCCGTTACTGAGCGGGCATTCTAGACGTTGCCTGGATGGGGTAAAGTCATTACCTATCAATTTGGGAGATAGGTTGATGGCCGAGCAGTGGAACCTTGAACAATTGCGTACCTTTCTGCGCGTTGCAGAACTGCGCTCGTTCTCCGCAGTGGCACGTGAGCAGCACAAAGCCCAGTCGGCGATCAGCAGTGCCATCGCGCTGCTCGAAACCGACCTAGGGGTCACCCTGTTCGAGCGCAGCAGCGGCCGGCAACCGAAATTGACTGAAAACGGCAGCGCCTTGCTGGAAGACGCCCGCGAATTGTTACGCCAGTGCGAACGCCTGGATGGCCGCGCCCTGGCCCTGATGCGCGGGCAGGAGGCCTTGCTGCGGGTCGCGCAGGACGAAGCCATGCCGTATCAGCCGGTGATCGACAGCCTCGACGAACTGGCTAGCCGCTACCCGTTCCTGGAGGTGCAACTGGCCAGCGGAGCCCAGGGCGATGTGGCGCGCAAGCTGGTGGAGCGGCGCGCCGATCTGGGCCTGTTCTTCCTCCACGAAAGCATCCCGGCTTCCTTGGAGCGCCGTGCGTTGGGCAGCGTGGAGATGGTCACGGTGTGCGCGGTCGGCCACCCGCTGGCGGGCGAAGGCCGGGTCACCCGCCAACAATTGGCCCGCCACCGGCAGTTGCTGATCACGCCACAACAAAGCGGTTACCCCGGTGGCGAAGCGATCAGCCCACAGGTATGGCGTGCCGATAGCTTCTACGCCATGGCCGAACTACTGATGCGCGGCCTGGGCTGGGCCTGGTTACCCCGGCATGTGGTGCAGTACCCGACCTATCAGGCGCACATGGTCGAACTGGACAGCGACTGGCGGCCGCCGGCCTTGGTGGCAGAGCTGGCCTGGCGCCGCGATGAACCACTGGGCCCGGCCGCGCAATGGCTGGCCGAGCGCTTTGCAGTGCACCTTCGCGCGATCGGGTAGACTTAGCCGCCATGAACAGAACTCTCTATACCTTGCTGTTTCACCTGGGCCTGCCGCTGGTTGCGCTGCGCCTGTACCTGCGCGCGCGCAAGGCGCCGGCCTATGGCCAGCGTATCGGCGAGCGCTTTGCTTTCAAGCTGCCGGCCATGCGCCAGGGTGGTATCTGGGTACATGCGGTATCGGTGGGCGAGAGCATTGCTGCCGCACCCATGGTGCGTGCCTTGCTCAAGGCTTACCCGGAGCTGCCGATCACACTGACCTGCATGACCCCTACTGGCTCTGAACGCATTCGCGCCCTGTTCGCCGACGAACCGCGCGTGCAGCATTGCTACCTGCCCTATGACTTGCCTTGGGCGGCGGGGCGTTTTCTCGATCATGTACAGCCGAAGCTGGGCATCATCATGGAAACCGAGCTTTGGCCCAACCACATTCATCAGTGTGCCAGGCGCGGCATTCCGGTGGCGCTGGCCAATGCGCGCTTGTCCGAGCGCTCGGCCCGTGGCTATGGGCGCTTTGCCAGGCTTACCCGGCCGATGCTGGCCGAGATGAGCCTGATTGCCGTGCAGACCGAAACCGAGGCCCAGCGCTTCCGTGACCTGGGCGCACGCCCTGAGCGCGTGCAAGTCACCGGTTCGATCAAGTTCGACCTGACGATCGACGAACAGCTGCTGCCGCGCGCCAGGGCATTGCGTGAACAGTGGGGGGGCGGCCAGCGTCCTGTGTGGATCGCCGCCAGCACCCATGAAGGGGAAGATGCCTTGATCCTGCAGGCGCATCGGCAGTTGTTGCAGGTGCATGGCGATGCCTTGCTGATCCTGGTGCCGCGCCATCCCGAGCGCTTCAATGCAGTGCATGCGTTGTGCAGCGAGCAGTTCACCACCGTGCGCCGCTCTGCCGGCACACTGGTCGATGCGCAAACGCGGGTATTGCTGGGCGACACCATGGGCGAACTGCTGTTCCTGTATGCCCTGGCCGACATTGCCTTCGTCGGTGGCAGCCTGGTGCCGACCGGTGGGCACAATCCGTTGGAGCCTGCGGCGCTGGCCTTGCCGGTGCTCATGGGGCCGCATGTGTTCAACTTCCTCGAAATCAGCGCGATGCTGCGCGAGGCAGGTGCGTTGCAGCAGGTGGATGATGCTGACGGGCTGGCCGGTGCGGTACGCCGCCTGGTGGAACTGCCGCAGGATGCCAAGCGCATGGGCGAGGCGGGCAGGGCGGTGATGCGGGCCAATCAGGGGGCTTTGCAGCGATTGCTCGAGGGTCTGGGTGCGCTTATCCGCTGATTTTTGCATTGGCTCCTTCGCGGGCTCGCCCGCTCCCACAGGATGGATGCATGGCTCGAGGGCTGCGCTATCCCTGTGGGAGCGGGCGAGCCCGCGAATGGTCCAGCCCCTACCTCAAGGCCTGCGCTCGAAGTTCTTGGCCGCTGCTGCCGCCAGGTCCGGCGGCAGGAAGTCCTTGTCCGGGTTGTAGTCAGGTTTCAGGTAGCGCTTCAGGTCCTGCAGGTCTTGCGGGCTCAGGGTGCCGGCTGCCTGCTTCAGGCTCAGGTTGTCGAGGATGTAGTCGTAGCGGCTATTGTTGTAGTCGCGTACCGAGGTGTACAGCTGGCGCTGGGCATCAAGCACGTCGACGATGTTGCGGGTACCGACCTGGTAGCCGATTTCGGTGGCTTCCAGCGCGCTCTGGTTGGAAATGATCGACTGCTTGCGCGCCTGTACCTGTTCCACATCGGTGTTCACAGCGCGGTGCAGGTTGCGGGTGTTTTCCACGACCTGGCGGCGCAGGCTTTCACGCTGTTGCTCGCTCTGGCTCAGGCGCTGGTAAGCCTCGCGTACCTGCGAACTGGTCAGGCCGCCGCTGTAGATCGGGATGTTCAGTTGCAGGCCAACGCTGGTCTGCTCGACGTCGCCGCTGTAGCGCACCCCCAGTTGCGATGGGTTGGTGAAGCCAAGGCTGTCGTTGTCACCCTTCTGGTACTTCGCCACGGCGTCCAGGGTCGGTGCATGCCCGGCCTTGCGCTGACGCAGGGTCTCTTCTGCGGCAGAAACCGCGTAGTTGGTGGCCAGCAGGTTGAGGTTCTGGCGCCCGGCGGTTTCGACCCAGGCTTTGGCATCGTTGGGCGTTGGCACTTGTACCGGCAGGCTATGCACCACGCCCTGGATAGAGGTGTACTCACGGTTGGTCAGGGTCACCAGGGCCTCGAAGGCATCCTGCACCTGGCGTTCGGCGATGATCCGGTTGGCCCGTGCAGTGTCATAACTGGCTTGGGATTGCAGCACGTCGGTCTTGTCCGAAAGGCCCACGTCGAAACGCTCGTTGGACTGATCCAGCTGGCGCTTGAAGGCGGCTTCTTCTGCCTTGGTGGCGGCCAGGTTGTCCTGGGCGCGGAGGACGGCGAAGTAGTTTTGCGCGGTTTGCAGAATCAGGTTTTGCTCGGTCGCCGACAGCTCCAGTGCTGCCTGTTCGTTGACTGCTTCGGCGGCTTGCAACTGGAACCAGCGATCAGCGCGGAAGATCGGCTGAGCCAGGGTCGCGCTCCAGGCGTTGCCGCTGCGATTGGACGTGATGGATGGCTCGTCCAGCTTGGTGCGGGTGTTCATCATCTCGGCACCGGCCGACAGGTTTGGCAGCAACCCGGCGCGGGCCTGCGGCACCACTTCGCGGCGCGCCCCGTAATCGGCGCGTGCTGCAGCCAGGTCGGCGTTGTTGTCCACTGCTTCCTGGTAGACGCTGACCAGATCGGTTTTGACTGTCGAGGGCACGTCCGCTGCCCAGACCACTCCGTTGGACGCACAAGACACGGCTATCGCCAGTGAGAGTTTGCGCAGCATAGAGGCAATCCTTGTACGAAATTTAATTACTGAACTGTTGAGTATCGAGCGATGGGCCAGTGTAGTGCCATGCGCACCCGGCAACAATCGCTCGGTGTGCCTTTCATCATCCGCGCATTTACCTGCTTGGCTTTGCTGACCACTCCAGTCTAGACTGCGCATGTTCTTGTCGGGGTGCCTTGAAGCAAAGGCTGAGATCGCAGAGGTGCGGATCCCGTTGAACCTGATCAGGTTAGCGCCTGCGTAGGGAACAAGATTGCTCGCCTTCCCGGGGAGCCTCTTGTGCCAGGTCCGGGATTGTCACAGCTGCATACAGCTTCAGGCACCCCATGTCCGGCACTGCACCCAAAGAGGGTGCGTCCGCGCGTTTCAGGTTCACCCCGACATTCCACTGCTAGGAAGCCGTCAGGAGAGCCTGTGATGACCAAACAAGAAAAAGCGATCAACCTCAGCGAATCGGCACAAGTCGATCAGCAGTCCGTGCAACCGTTCCCGCGTTCGCGCAAGATTTATGTCGAAGGCTCGCGCCCGGACATCCGCGTTCCCATGCGTGAAATCAGCCTGGATGACACCCCGACCGATTTTGGCGGCGAGTCCAACGCCCCGGTGCTGGTGTATGACACGTCTGGCCCGTACACCGACCCCGACGTGATCATCGACGTGCGCAAAGGCCTGCCCGATGTGCGTTCGGCGTGGATCGAAGCCCGCGGTGACACCGAGCGCCTGGAAGGCCTGAGCTCCGACTTCGGTCAGCAGCGCCTGAACGATGCAGAGCTGGCCAAGCTGCGTTTCGCCCATGTGCGCAACCCGCGCCGGGCCAAGGCCGGCGCCAACGTCTCGCAGATGCACTATGCCCGTCAGGGCATCATCACCGCCGAAATGGAATACGTGGCCATCCGCGAGAACATGAAGCTACAGGAGGCCCGCGCCGCCGGCCTGCTGAATGAGCAACATGCCGGCCACAGCTTCGGTGCCAACGTCCCGAAAGAAATCACCCCTGAATTCGTCCGCCAGGAAATCGCCCGTGGCCGCGCGATCATTCCGGCCAACATCAACCACCCGGAAGTAGAGCCGATGATCATCGGCCGCAACTTCCTGGTGAAGATCAACGGCAACATCGGCAACAGCGCCCTGGGTTCCTCGATCGAGGAAGAGGTGGCCAAGCTGACCTGGGGCATCCGCTGGGGCTCGGACACGGTCATGGACCTGTCCACCGGCAAGCACATCCACGAAACCCGCGAGTGGATCATTCGCAACTCGCCGGTGCCGATCGGTACCGTGCCGATCTACCAGGCCCTGGAAAAGGTCAACGGCGTGGCAGAGGACCTGACCTGGGAACTGTTCCGCGACACCCTGATCGAGCAGGCCGAACAGGGCGTGGACTACTTCACCATTCACGCCGGTGTGTTGCTGCGCTATGTGCCCCTGACCGCCAAGCGGGTCACCGGCATCGTCAGCCGCGGTGGCTCGATCATGGCCAAGTGGTGCCTGGCGCACCACAAGGAAAACTTCCTGTACACCCACTTCGACGAAATCTGCGAAATCATGAAGGCCTACGACGTCAGCTTCTCGCTGGGCGACGGCCTGCGCCCTGGCTCGATTGCCGACGCCAACGACGCCGCGCAATTCGGTGAGCTGGAAACCCTCGGCGAGCTGACCAAGATTGCCTGGAAGCACGACGTGCAATGCATGATCGAAGGCCCCGGCCACGTGCCGATGCAGTTGATCAAAGAGAACATGGACAAGCAGCTGGAGTGCTGCGACGAGGCGCCGTTCTACACCCTCGGCCCACTGACCACCGACATCGCGCCGGGTTACGACCACATCACCTCGGGCATTGGTGCGGCGATGATCGGCTGGTTCGGTTGCGCCATGCTCTGCTACGTCACGCCGAAGGAGCACCTGGGCCTGCCGAACAAGGACGACGTCAAGACCGGCATCATCACCTACAAGATCGCCGCGCATGCCGCCGACCTTGCCAAGGGCCACCCGGGTGCACAGATTCGCGACAACGCCTTGTCCAAGGCGCGTTTCGAGTTCCGTTGGGAAGACCAGTTCAACCTGGGCCTCGACCCGGACACCGCCCGTGCTTTCCACGACGAGACCATGCCGAAGGAATCGGCCAAGGTCGCGCACTTCTGCTCGATGTGCGGGCCGAAGTTCTGCTCGATGAAGATCACCCAGGAAGTGCGTGAGTACGCTGCCAAGATCGAGGCCGTGGATGTGACGGTCGAGCAAGGCATGCGTGAGCAGGCCGAGCGGTTCCGCCAGGAAGGCAGCCAGCTGTACCACAAAGTCTAAACCGCAGCACCTTACCCTGTGGGAGCGGGCTTGCCCGCGAAGCAAGCACTGCGGTGCATGGCACCGGCTTTGCCGGTGTTCGCGGGCAAGCCCGCTCCCACAGGGTGGTGTATGCCACTTAACATCACTCCTGCGGACATGACCATGACATCACCCAGCCAGTTCTCTCCCGACCATCCAATCCCCATCCAGCAGCGCATCTTCGGTGCTCGCGACCTGTTTTCACTGTGGTTTTCCCTCGGCATCGGCCTGATGGTGCTGCAGGTCGGCGCCATGCTGGCGCCAGGCCTGGGCCTTGCTGGCGCGGTGCTGGCCATCGCTCTGGGCACCGGTGTCGGTGTGCTGTTGCTGGGGGCGGCGGGGGTTATTGGCAGCGACACCGGGCTGTCCGCCATGGGCACCCTGAAACTCAGCCTGGGCAGCCATGGCGCGCGCTTGCCGGCGCTGCTCAACTTGCTGCAACTGGTGGGTTGGGGCGCTTTCGAGATCATCGTCATGCGCGATGCTGCCAGCTTGCTGGGTGCGCGAGCGTTCGGTGAGGACAGTGCCTGGAACAGCCCCATGCTCTGGACGCTGTGCTTCGGTGCCCTGGCCACCCTGCTGGCTGTCAGCGGGCCACTGGCCTTCGTGCGCAAGGTGCTGCGCGCCTGGGGCATCTGGTTGTTGCTGGGCGCCTGTCTGTGGCTGACCTGGAACCTGTTCGCCAAGGCCGACCTGGCGGAGCTGTGGAACCGTGCCGGGGATGGTTCGATGTCGCTGGCGGTTGGCTTCGATATCGTCATCGCCATGCCGCTGTCCTGGCTGCCGCTGATCGCGGACTACTCTCGCTTTGCCCGCAATGGCAGGCATGTGTTCGGCGGTACGGTAGTGGGATACTTCATCGGCAACACCTGGCTGATGAGCCTGGGCGTGGCGTACACGCTGGCGTTCGCCGCCAATGGCGAAGTCAATGCCTTGCTGCTGGCCCTGGCGGGCGCCGGCATGGGGATTCCGCTGCTGCTTATTCTGCTGGACGAGTCGGAAAAGGCCTTCGCCGACATCCACTCGGCGGCGGTTTCCACCGGTGTGCTGCTACCGCTGAAGGTCGAGCACCTGGCGTTGGCCATCGGCGTGTTGTGCACCCTGATCGCCCTGTTGGCGCCACTGGCACAGTACGAAAACTTCCTGTTGCTGATCGGTTCGGTGTTCGCACCGCTGTTCGGCGTGGTGTTGATGGACCACTACGTGGTCCGTCGACGCCGTCTGCCAGCACAGGTCAATGGCTTGCACTGGCAGGCGTTGGTGGCCTGGTTTGCCGGGGCGGTGGCCTATCACCTGATTGCCGCCAAGGCGCCTGAACTGGGCGCTACCCTGCCCGCATTGCTGCTGGCAGGTGTGCTGCATGGGCTGCTAAGCCTCAGCCGCGGCCGGGAAACAGTTCAGGCTTGAGTACGCCATTCAGGCGCGGGTAGGGGATCTTCAGTTCCACGTGGCCCATGGAGTAGGGCGCGATGGCATAGACCTCGTACTTGACCACTACCGCGCCGTACGTCAGGGCGACGTGCGGCGATTTCTTGAACGGCCAGGTCTTGACGAACTCGGCATCCTTGTCCATACCCACGCTCATCAGCCAGGCACGGTGCGATTCTTCGACGGTTTTCCAGAAGGTGTCTTCCTGGCCGGGCACCAGCATGTCCTGCAGGGTCAGCACCTTGTCCAGTTTGCGTGAATAGTTGATGAAGCCGCGCCCGGGCATGCCGTGGGCGCCACCGCTGTCCAGGTAGCTGGACAACTCGATGATCACCAGCCCGTCATGCTGCTCGCGTACCTTGGCTTGCAAGTAGCTGCTGTTACGTTTGTCGGCACTGGCCAGATATTGCTGTTCGTAGGCCTGCAGGGTGGCTGGTGCGGTGCCATGCTGATTGTCTTCGGTCAGTTGCAGCAGGCGTTTTTCGACGATGCCGTCGAGCTTGGGCAGGGCCGGGAAGTGGATCATGTCGATGTTCACCAGCGGGCAGTCGCTCTCGCTGCAGCCGGGTTTGACATGCTCCCAGGCGTCGCGCTTGACCTCGAGCGGGGCCCGGTAGTTGGGCGTGAACAGGCTCTGGCAGGCGCCCAGAGCGAGTGCCAGCACGGCCACGGAAGTCAGTTTGACAAGTGTCATGATGATCCTTGCAGAACAGGGAAAAGTCGGCCTTTGACCGTCTGCGCGGCCTTCAGTTCGCCACTAAGCTAACAGAGTGAAGGGCTGCTGTCCCGAGTGCGCCAGCGGTTGCTGGAAAGGGGTGAAACCAACAGGCGTGCGGAGTAGGATGGCGCGAAGCAGTATTCGAGGTAATGAGGATTTCCATGTCAGACGCGTTGAACGCTGTGCCCAAGGGCTTCGAAATCATCGAGCGGGCCAATTGCTTCCAGGGCTTTTACAAGCTCGACAAGTTACGCCTGCGCCACGAGCTATTTGCCGGGGGCATGGGGCGCGAGATCAGTCGCGAACTGTTTGTGCGCCACGATGCGGTATGCGTGCTGCCGTACGACCCTGCGCGCGACGAAGTGGTGCTGATCGAGCAGTTCCGCGTGGGCGCACTGGATAAGGTCGCCAACCCTTGGCTGATCGAGATGGTTGCCGGGCTGATCGACAAAGACGAGCAGCCCGAGGAAGTCGCCCATCGCGAGGCTGAAGAAGAAGCCGGCCTGACCTTCAGCGCCCTTTGGCCGATGACCCGCTACTTCCCGTCGCCTGGCGGCAGTGACGAATACGTTCACCTGTTCCTCGGCCGTTGCAGCAGCGAGGGCGCGGGAGGGCTGCATGGCCTGGAGGAAGAGGGCGAAGACATTCGTGTACGCGTGTGGGCGTTCGAGGATGCCCTGCAGGCGGTGCGCGACGGGCGCATCTGCAATGCGGCCACCATCATTGGCCTGCAATGGTTGGCGCTGAACCGTGACGAAGTAAGAGGTATGTGGAAGTGAACCTGCTGCGCGAGCGCTATCGAGTTGACCTGGTCGGGCTGCAGGCAGCCTGCGAGGCCAACTATGCCCGGCTGATGCGCTTGTTGCCCGACATGCGCACCACCCAGAGCTCGCGCCGCATCGGCATGACCCAGGGTGACCAGATGCTTGGCGTGCTGGTGCTCGACGTGGTGCTGGCCTGCCCGTATACCACCACCCTGCATGTGCGGCAGGAACACAGCCTGCCGTGGTTGCCAGTGCCACACCTGGAAGTGCAGGTGTATCACGATGCACGCATGGCCGAAGTGGTCAGCGCCGAACACACCCGGCGCCTGCGCAGCATCTACCCGTATCCGAACGACGCCATGCATCAGCCGGACGAAAAGGCCCAGCTCAACCTGTTCCTGGGTGAATGGCTCAGCCACTGCCTGGCCTGCGGCCACGAACTGGCAAGTGTTCGCTGAATTGTGACGTGAGTCGGTTGCGGGTGTTTGCTCGTCACCGTCGCACAGCCATAATTCCCGCTGAATCCATTCGAGGAGATGGCCGTTGTCGCCGCCAGACCAATCCCGCCCCGTGCATGTGGTGCAACTGACCGATGCCCACCTGTTCGCCGACCCGGCTGGCAGCATGCTGGGCCTCAAGACCCGAGACAGCCTGCGCCACGTGGTGGCCCAGGTGCGGCGCGAGCAGCCGCTTGTCGACTTGCTGCTGTGCACGGGCGACCTGTCCCAGGATGCCAGCGTGGCATCCTATGAAGCGTTTCGTGAGCTGACCGCACCGTTTGGCGTACCCACTCGCTGGCTGCCGGGCAACCATGACGAGGCTCAGGTGATGGCGCAGGTGGCGCCGGAACTGGTGCAGGCGGTGACCGATATCGGCGCGTGGCGGGTGGTCATGCTCAACACCGCCGTGCAGGGTGCTACCCACGGGTTTCTGCAAGATGACCAGCTGGCCGTACTGGAAGCCGCCTTGAAAGAGGCCGGCGAGCGGCATTGCCTGGTGTGCTTCCACCATCAGCCAGTGGACATCGGATGCGCCTGGATCGCGCCGATCGGCTTGCGCAATGCCCAGGCGCTGTTCGATATCGTTGAAGGATATCCACAGGTACGGGCTTTGCTATGGGGGCATGTGCACCAGGAATGGGATGAGGTCCGAGAGGGGAGGCGCCTGTTGGCCACGCCGTCGACCTGCATTCAGTTCGCGGCGCGCAGCGAAGACTTCCAGGTGAGCGAAGAGCATCCGGGGTACCGCTGGTTGCGCCTGCATGCCGACGGGCGGCTGGAGACCGGGGTGGAGCGGGCGCTGGATTTCGAGGTGAAGCTCGACTTCGATAGCCCAGGGTATTGAGCAGGCCGCGTCGGCCTGCCGGAAATGTATTGCGAAATCCGTGGCACTGCGTCAAAACCCGGCGAACGCGCTACACTGCGCGTCCCTGCGCCCGCATTATCAGGCGCGAAGCCACAGATTCCGGGGGCAGCATGTCGGGTTCCATCCTCTATATCCATGGCTTCAACAGCTCGCCGCTTTCGACCAAGGCGCGTCAGCTGGAGGCAGTCATGCAGCAGCTCGGCCTGGCCGACCAGCTGCGAGTGCCGGCCCTGCACCACCACCCACGGCAAGCCATGGTCCAGCTCGAAGCGGCCATCGCCGAACTGGGGGCGCCACTGCTGGTGGGCAGTTCGCTCGGCGGCTACTATGCCACCCATCTGGCTGAGCGCCATGGCCTCAAGGCCCTGCTGGTCAACCCGGCGGTAACCCCGCACAAGCATTTCGACGGTTACCTGGGCACCCAGCGCAACCATTACAGCGGTGAAACCTGGGAGCTGACCCACGATCACGTGCAGGCCCTGGCCGAGCTGGAAGTCGCGGCCCCGGCCGATGCCGACCGCTATCAAGTGTGGCTGCAGACCGCCGATGAAACCCTGGACTATCGACATGCCGAGCGCTATTACCGTGCTTGTGCCCTGCGTATCCAGGCCGGTGGCGATCACAGCTTCCAGGGCTTCGCCGAGCGCCTGCCGGCACTGCTGGCCTTCGCCGGCATTGCCCGTGGGCAGTATGCGGCGCTCGATTTTTCTGTATTTTGACTTTTTTGCATTCACCAGACTGACGACGAGACCCTATGGCCAATCCCAGCGCTAGCGCCTATAACGCAGACGCCATCGAAGTCCTCTCGGGCCTTGATCCGGTCCGCAAGCGGCCGGGCATGTACACCGATACCAGCCGCCCCAACCACCTGGCCCAGGAAGTCATCGACAACAGTGTCGACGAAGCACTGGCCGGCCACGCGCGTTCGGTGCAGGTCATCCTGCATGCCGACCATTCGCTGGAAGTCAGCGACGACGGCCGCGGCATGCCGGTGGACATCCATCCGGAAGAGGGCGTGTCCGGGGTCGAGCTGATTCTCACCAAGCTGCACGCCGGCGGCAAGTTCTCCAACAAGAACTATCAGTTTTCCGGCGGCCTGCACGGGGTGGGTATCTCGGTGGTCAACGCCCTGTCGACGCAGGTGCGTGTGCGCGTCAAGCGTGACGGCAATGAGTACCAGATGACCTTTGCCGATGGCTTCAAGGCCAGCGAGCTGGAAGTGGTCGGCTCGGTCGGCAAGCGCAACACCGGCACCAGCGTGTACTTCAGCCCCGACCCGAAGTACTTCGACTCGCCCAAGTTTTCCATCAGCCGCCTCAAGCACGTGCTCAAGGCCAAGGCGGTATTGTGCCCGGGGCTGCTGGTCAGCTTCGAGGACAAGGCCAGCGGCGAAAAGGTGGAATGGCACTACGAGGATGGCCTGCGCTCCTACCTGGTCGACTCGGTCAACGAATTCCAGCGCCTGCCCGACGAGCCGTTCTGTGGCAGCCTGGCGGGTAACAAGGAAGCGGTTGACTGGGCTTTACTGTGGCTGCCCGAAGGCGGCGACAGCATTCAGGAAAGCTACGTCAACCTGATCCCCACCGCCCAGGGCGGCACCCACGTCAACGGCCTGCGCCAAGGCTTGCTGGATGCCATGCGTGAGTTCTGCGAGTTCCGCAACTTGCTGCCGCGCGGGGTGAAGCTGGCACCGGAAGACGTTTGGGAGCGCATCACCTTCGTACTGTCGATGAAGATGCAGGACCCGCAGTTCTCCGGGCAGACCAAAGAGCGCCTGTCATCACGCGAGGCCGCCGCGTTCGTCTCCGGTGTTGTCAAGGATGCTTTCAGCCTGTGGCTCAACGCCCACCCCGAACTGGGCATGCAACTGGCAGAACTGGCCATCAGCAACGCCGGGCGCCGCCTCAAGGCCAGCAAGAAGGTCGAGCGCAAGCGCATCACCCAGGGCCCGGCATTGCCCGGCAAGCTGGCCGATTGTGCGGGCCAGGACCCGATGCGTGCCGAGTTGTTCCTGGTCGAGGGTGACTCGGCCGGTGGTTCGGCCAAGCAGGCGCGGGACAAGGAATTCCAGGCCATCCTGCCGCTGCGCGGCAAGATCCTCAACACCTGGGAAGTGGACGGTGGCGAAGTCCTGGCCAGCCAGGAAGTGCACAACATTGCCGTGGCCATTGGCGTCGATCCGGGGGCAACCGACCTTGCGCAGCTGCGCTATGGCAAGATTTGCATCCTCGCCGACGCTGACTCCGATGGTCTGCACATCGCCACGCTGCTGTGTGCGCTGTTTGTTCAGCACTTCCGGGCACTGGTCGAAGCTGGGCATGTTTATGTGGCCATGCCGCCCCTGTACCGCATCGACCTGGGCAAGGAAATCTACTACGCCCTCGACGAAGCCGAACGTGACGGCATCCTCGACCGCCTGGTGGCCGAGAAGAAACGCGGCAAGCCGCAGGTAACACGCTTCAAAGGCCTGGGCGAGATGAACCCGCCGCAGTTGCGCGAAACCACCATGGACCCGAACACCCGGCGCCTGGTGCAGCTGACCCTGGACGACGTAGAAGCCACCTGCGAGCTGATGGACAAGCTGCTGGCCAAGAAGCGCGCCGGTGACCGCAAGAGTTGGCTGGAAACCAAGGGTAACCTGGCCGAGGTCATGGTTTGATTCGGCAAGTACTTGCCGTTTGCCTGACGCTGGTTGCCCTGCCCTGTCTGGCGGGCAACTGGCCAGAGCTGAAGATGACAGCCGAGCACCCGATCGACGGTATGCGCGGTGGCAACCTGTCGGGCCTGGTGGAATGCCGGGGCGGGTTGTGGGGCGTGTCCGACCGTGACGACGACCGTATCTACCGCTTCGATCAGCAGAGCCCGACCTGGCGCGCGCAGCCGCTTACCTTCACCCCGCCGGCTGTCCCTGAAAGCGGCCTGCCATGGGGGTTGAAGTCGCGCAACTGGGCGGCATCGTACATTCGCGGTGGCGAGCTGGATTTCGAAGGTATCACCTGTGATCAGGCGGGTAACCTCTATCTGGTCAGCGAGGCGCATGCCGCGGTGCTGCAATTGCCGCTGGAAGGCGAGCCGGACTGGTTGAGGATCGACTCGGCCATGGTGCGCCAGGCCCGGGCAAGCGGCATGCTGCTGAACTTCAATGCCCTGTTCGAAGGCCTGGCGATCAACCCGGCGGGTGACCGCCTGTGGCTGGCTGCCGAGCGTGAGCGCCGTGGCCTGGTGGCCATCGAGCGCCAGCAGTCGGTCTGGACCTGCGGGCGTGGTTGCGTGCTGCTGAGCGAGGCGGGGGTCGAAATGCAACCCGCACAGATGCCCAATGCCAGGGCACTGTCGCGCGACTTCGCTGACCTGGCCTGGTTCGAGGGCAAGCTATTTACCCTCGAACGTAACGCCTACCGGGTGTGCCGACGTGATGTCGACAGTGGCAAGGTTGAGCGTTGCTGGTCGTTCGCTGCAGATGCGCTGGTCGAGTCACGGCGCTACGCGCAGCCGTTTGGCCTGGCTGAAGCACTGGTGATCGATGCCAAGGGCGCCTGGATTGGCCTGGACAACAACAACGGCGCCCGTGCCGACGGTGAAACCCGCCCGGTCGTCTGGCGCTTCGACGCACCGGAAGGCGGCTGGAGCGCCAAACCATGAGCCAGGCGCCGGGCAAGCGCGCGGGCAAGTTACTGATGATCGTCGCCTGGGCGGCGGCGCTGTTTCTTGCCACGCGCTTTTTCGGCCAGTGGGAAGACAGCCAGCGTAACCCCAACCGCCAGGTGCAATCCGAGCATGGTCAAGGCTTTATCGAAGTGCGCCTGCTGAGTAATGGCCAGGGCCACTTCGTGGTGGATGGTGCCATCAACGGCCAGGTGGTGCATTTCATGCTCGACACCGGCGCCACCGACGTGGCGATCCCGGAGGCGTTGGCTCATGAACTGAGCCTGGAGCGCGGTAGCCCGGTACTACTGAGCACCGCCAACGGCCGCACCGAAGGCTACCGCACGCGCCTGACCAGCCTGCAACTGGGCGATATCCGCCTGCAGAACGTGCGCGCCATCGTGGTGCCGGGCCTGGATGGGTCCACCGTACTGCTGGGTATGAGTGCCCTGCAACAACTTGAATTTACCCAGCGCGGTGGCACCATGCTGCTGCGCCAGAACCTGAAATGACGAGGCCCGCATGAGCGACTCACTGGAACTCAGCCTGGACGGCGTAGAACGCCGCTCGCTGGCTGACTTCACCGAACAGGCCTACCTCAACTACTCCATGTACGTGATCATGGACCGTGCCCTGCCGCACATCGGCGACGGCCTGAAGCCGGTGCAGCGACGCATCGTCTACGCCATGAGCGAGTTGGGGCTCGATGCCGATGCCAAGCACAAGAAGTCGGCACGTACCGTCGGTGACGTGCTCGGCAAGTTCCATCCCCATGGCGATTCGGCCTGCTACGAGGCCATGGTGCTGATGGCGCAGCCGTTCAGCTACCGCTACACCCTGGTCGATGGCCAGGGCAACTGGGGTGCGCCGGATGATCCGAAGTCGTTCGCCGCCATGCGCTACACCGAGGCGCGGCTGTCGCGCTACGCTGAAGTGCTGCTCAGCGAAGTCGGCCAGGGCACCGTGGACTGGGTGCCGAACTTCGATGGCACGTTGCAGGAGCCAGCCGTGCTGCCTGCGCGCCTGCCCAACATCCTGCTCAACGGTACCACTGGTATCGCCGTGGGCATGGCCACCGACGTGCCGCCGCACAACCTGCGAGAGGTGGCCAGTGCCTGTGTGCGACTGCTCGATGAGCCCAAGGCAACCGTCGAGCAGTTGTGCGAGCACATCCAGGGGCCGGATTACCCGACCGAGGCAGAGATCGTCACGCCGCGGGCTGAAATTCTCAAGATGTACGAAAGCGGCCGCGGCTCGATCCGCATGCGCGCCGTGTACCGCGTCGAGGATGGCGACATCGTCGTCACTGCGCTGCCGCACCAGGTCTCCGGGGCCAAAGTGCTGGAGCAGATTGCCGCGCAGATGCAGGCCAAGAAGCTGCCGATGGTCGCCGACCTGCGCGACGAGTCGGACCACGAGAACCCGTGCCGTATTGTCATCATCCCGCGATCCAACCGCGTCGATGTCGACGAGCTGATGCAGCACCTGTTCGCTACCACCGACCTGGAAAGCACCTATCGGGTCAACGTGAATATCATCGGCCTGGACGGCCGGCCGCAGTTGAAAAACCTGCGAACCATATTGGTGGAGTGGCTGGAATTCCGTACCAATACCGTTCGTCGCCGCCTGCAGCACCGTCTGGATAAGGTCGAGAAGCGTCTGCACCTGTTGGACGGTTTGCTCACCGCATTCCTCAACCTGGATGAAGTGATCCACATCATCCGTACTGAGGAATACCCCAAGCAGGCCCTGATCGAACGTTTCGAGCTGACCGAGATCCAGGCCGACTACATCCTCGAGACCCGCCTGCGGCAGTTGGCGCGCCTGGAAGAGATGAAGATCCGCGGTGAGCAGGATGAGTTGCTGAAAGAGCAAGCCAAGCTGCAGGCCTTGCTGGGGAGCGAGGCCAAACTGCGCAAGCTGGTGCGCAGCGAGCTGATCAAGGATGCCGAAACCTATGGCGATGATCGTCGCTCGCCGATCGTAGCGCGTGCTGAAGCCAAGGCGCTGTCGGAAAACGAGCTGATGCCGACCGAGCCCGTCACCGTGGTGCTGTCGGAGAAGGGCTGGGTGCGCTGCGCCAAGGGCCACGATATCGACGCCACTGGCCTTTCCTACAAGGCCGGCGACGGCTTCAAGGCTGCTGCTGCGGGGCGTTCCAACCAGTTTGCCGTGCTTATCGATTCCACCGGTCGCAGCTACTCGCTGGCGGCCCACAGCCTGCCATCGGCGCGTGGCCAGGGCGAGCCGCTGACTGGCCGTCTGACGCCGCCACCGGGGGCGACTTTCGAATGTGTGTTGTTGCCTGACGACGATGCGCTGTACGTGGTGGCTTCGGATGCCGGTTACGGCTTCGTGGTCAAGGGTGAAGACCTGCAGGCCAAGAACAAGGCCGGCAAGGGCTTGCTCAGCTTGCCCAACGGGGCCAAGGTCATGACCCCGCGTCCAGTGGCTGATCGCGAGCAGGACTGGTTGGCGGCGGTGACCACCGAAGGCCGCCTGCTGGTGTTCAAGGTCAGCGACTTGCCGCAGCTGGGTAAAGGCAAGGGCAACAAGATCATTGGCGTGCCGGGTGACCGGGTGGCCAGCCGTGAAGAATTTGTTACCGATCTGGCCGTGATTCCCGAAGGCGCGACCCTTGTATTGCAGGCCGGCAAGCGTACCCTGTCTTTGAAGGCGGACGACCTGGAGCACTACAAGGGCGAGCGCGGTCGACGCGGCAGCAAGCTGCCACGCGGGTTCCAGCGCGTCGATGGGTTGCAGGTGGAAGTGCCGACATAACCGGTTGTAATGTCTGGAACGGCAATTTCAACGCCGTTTCGGGCAGAAATGCTGGAGTCGGACGGTTATTTCGCGGATGATATGCCCCTTGCGGTGCCGGCGTGGCCGTGTGCCCGTTTGAATCTACATGTATCACTGCGGTGTGCCTTGTGGCAGCCGCCTGGATGGGATGATGAAATTTCTGCGCCTTCCATTTGCGCTGTTGATGACTGGCCTGCTGGGCCTTGGCGGGTGCACCATGCATCAGCCGGTTGCCCTGTATCAGCTCGACAGTGGTGATCCTGGCCAGCCGTCGCAGAGTGCGGGCATGGCCGTGGTGCTCGGCCCGGTATCGGTGGCCGATTACCTTCAGCGTGAGACATTCCTGCAGCGTCAACCTGATGGCAGCCTGAGCGCGGCGACCGATGGTCGTTGGGCTGGCAGCCTTTCATCGGATATCGACCAGCTGCTGGTGCGTCAATTGGCTTGGCGTCTGGACAGCCAACGCGTAGTACTGGCCCCGGCGACTGCAGGCTTCAGCCCGGACGTGCAAGTGCTGTTGTCGATTACACGCCTGGACTCGGGCAAGAACCAGCCGGCCATCCTGGATGCCCAGTGGCGTCTGCTTGACCGCCGTGGCCATGTGCGTGACAACCGTATCATCCACCTCGAGCAGCAGCACGAGGGCAGTGAGTCGTCGCAGGTGCAGGCTCAGGGCCAACTGCTGCAGAAGCTGGCCGAACAGCTGAGCACAGCGGTGAAGCCGCTGGCCAACCAGCCGGCGATTGCCGAAGAGGCACCGAAAAAGCCCGCTGCACCGACGCAGGTGAAGAAGGGGCCGGAGAAACCCAAAATCCCGATGGCCTCGCCGATTCGCACCGATATGGAAGTTTATCGGTTCTGATCAAATGGCCAGATACGACAAAGCCCGCATTCGCTGCGGGCTTTTTTGTATCTGCCGGTCTTCGTAGGAGCGGGTTTACCCGCGAAGAGGCCGGCCCTGCTGGCCAATTTCTACCTGCCGTTCACCGTTGCCGCCGCTACCGTATTCGCGGGTAAACCCGCTCCTACACCTGATCGGGGGGGACACACATCGGAGGTTGGACACAGGCCGCCGTAGGGGCGGGTTTACCCGCGAAGAGGCCAGGCCTGTTGGCCAATTTCCACCCGCCGTTCACCGTTGCCGCTGCTACCGTATTCGCGGGTAAACCCGCTCCTACCGGGGGGCGCTATTGGCTGCATCTTGCGCCAGGCAGGTGGTCGCAAGGAAACCAGCCTGGCACAAGACATGCGCTGTAGATGCAGCGTATGCCTGTCAGGCGCGGTGCTCATGCATGCGCGCCAGTTGCCGTTCCAGCATTGACGGGTAGGGCTCCATCAGTCGCTCCACACAGCAGGCGCCTTCGGGGCTGGCGATCGGGCGAATACGTGCACGCTGGCGAATCAGGGCGTCATCGTTGATCTGCCGCTCCACCAGCAACAGGTTACGGCTGTGCTGCGACAGTGCCAGGGCATCCTGGACCTTCTCGGCCATCAGCAGGTCAACCAGTTCCAGCCCATGCAGGTCGTTGCCCAAGACCAGGCCTAGCTGCAGTTGCAGGGTAATGCCGCTGTCAGCTACCTCAATCTGCAGGGCGTGGCCCAGGGCGCGCAACAGTTCGCCACAGCAAATGGCGTTGGTCAGGTAGTCCTCGCCACACTCGCGGCTGTGGAACAGCACCAAGGTGCTGCCGTCGTTCAGCGTGTGGGTTTCACCGTCGTAGAGCGAGGCTGCGTGCTCCAGGCAATCGCGGTAGCGCTCGGTCAGCTCGGCCAGGCGTGTGCGTGGCAGGCGACGCAGTTGCTCCTGCGAGCCCAGCTGCACGGCAAGTACGGCGCTGTACTGCGGTTCGTCGGACTCGACCTCTGCGGCGGCCTTGGGTGCAGTGTCGTCGTCCAACAGGCCGGCGAAGGCCTCGTCGTCATCCTCGTCTTCCAGGGCAGCCTTGGCGCGCGGTACGGCCTTGGGTGCCGGGGCAGCGGCGGGCAGGTCGTCGAACTGCTCGTCGTCTTCTTCCTCAGGCTCCGGCTCCGGGGGCGGAGGCGGGGCCAGGCGTGCATGCAGCTGGCGGGCGATGTCGCCAATTTCGTCCTGGCGGTCGGTGGCCGGGGTATAGGGCTGCGGGTCGCGCAGCCATACCCGCAGCTGCAGCAGTGGCAGGGTGATGAAGCGGCCCTGACGCAAGCTGAGGGCCAAGGCCAGGGCCAGCAGGATAGCGGCCAGAATGCCCATGCTCTGCAGGCTGATCAGCATCGGTTGCTGGAACTGGCTCATGTCCAGGCTTATGCGCAGCTGCCCGGCCGTCACGTCCTGGAACGTGATTTTGGTCTGGTACAGGCCTTCGGCCTCGCCCAGCAGGCTGTTGCGCGGGCGCTGGCCGGCTTCGGCGAGGATGCGGTTATCCACGCTGTAGATTGCCGCATGGGCCACCAGCGGGTTTTTAACCAGGTTGCCCAGTAGCACGTTGAGGCTGAGGATGTCATTGGACACCAGCAGCTCGGTTGCCGATGTGGCCGTCTGGGTGGTCAGGCTCTGGCCCAAGGCATCGGCCTGCTCATGCATGGCCTGCTTGAACTGCAGGCCCATCACGCAGGCGTAGATCACCAGCGCCAGCGCCACCAGGAAAATGTTGGTGCAGGCGATGCGCAGTGCCAGCGGCACGCGACGTTGACTCAGGGCGCGATAGATCATCAGGAAGAAATTGTCTGGTTTGACTGGCGTGGGCCGGTTCACAGAGCTCGGCTCTTAATGGCATGAAAGTGGGGGGAGTATAGCGAGCCGGGTTTTGTCGGCAAAGTATCGTTGGCGCCCGATGGTCATGGAAAATCGGTAGAATGCGCATTTTTCATCGAAGTCGGAGCCAGGTTGTGCGCGAAATCGTCCTGATCAACATCACCGGTGAGGACCGTCCCGGTCTCACTGCGGCTATCACCGGCGTCCTGCTGCAGGGCGGTGTGAGTATCCTCGACATCGGCCTGGCGGTCATGCACGGCACCTTGTCGTTTGGCATCCTGGTCGACATCCCGGACAACGAAGTGGCTACCGCGCTGTTGCAAAGCGTGCAGGCCAAAGCCCACGAACTGAACCTGCAGGCCCGTTACACGCCAATTTCCGAGGCGGACTACCAGCATTGGGCCGATGGGCATGGCGAAGCGCGACACATCGTTACCCTGCTCAGCCGCAAGATCACTCCCGAGCAGCTGCAGCGGGTGAGTGCGGTGATCAGCCAGTACGGCCTGACCATCGAGCGTATCGAGCGCCTGTCGGCCCGGGTGGCACTGGATGCTGAAATCGACAAGGGCAAGGCAGCCGTCGAGATCTCCGTGCGTGGCGTGCCGAGC
Organism: Pseudomonas sp. 2,4-D; assembly: GCF_030418155.1. Taxonomy (NCBI): domain Bacteria; kingdom Pseudomonadati; phylum Pseudomonadota; class Gammaproteobacteria; order Pseudomonadales; family Pseudomonadaceae; genus Pseudomonas; species Pseudomonas sp. 2,4-D. Next base: position 53,754 of record NZ_JAUHUI010000020.1, on the reverse strand, counting down.
GATGCCCAGGCCCTGCGTGCCGACTTCTTTGCCCTGGCTGAAGAGCTGAGCGTCGACATCGCCTTCCAGAAGGACGATCTGTTCCGCCGCAACCGCCGCCTGGCGGTGTTCGACATGGACTCCACGCTGATCGAGGCCGAAGTCATCGACGAACTGGCCAAGGCGGCGGGTGTGGGTGAGCAGGTGGCGGCGATCACCGAGCGCGCCATGCGCGGTGAACTGGACTTCCGCGCCAGCTTCAAAGAGCGCATGGCGCTGCTCAAGGGCCTGGATGTGGGGGTGCTGGACGAGATCGGGGCATCGCTGCGCCTGACCGAGGGTGCCGAGAACCTGTTTGCCGAGCTCAAGCGCCTGGGATACAAAACCGCGATTCTGTCCGGTGGCTTTACCTACTTCGCTCGTCAGGTGCAGGCGCGCCTGGGTATCGACTATGTATTCGCCAACGAACTTGAAGTGGTCGATGGCAAGGTGACCGGCGTGGCTGTTGAGCCGATTGTCGATGCCCAGCGCAAGGCCGATTTGTTGAAGAAGCTGGCCAGTGACGAAGGCTTGCAACTGGAGCAGACCATCGCCGTGGGCGATGGCGCCAATGACCTGCCGATGCTGTCGCTGGCCGGGTTGGGCGTAGCGTTTCGTGCCAAGCCGCTGGTGCGCCAGTCGGCCAAGCAGGCGATTTCCACCTTGGGGCTGGACGGGGTGCTGTATCTGCTGGGCCTGCGTGATCGCGACGCCCGCGGCTGATCCGTGAATCCGGGGCCGCAGGGCGGCCCAACGAAAAAGGCCCTGCATATGCAGGGCCTTTTTCATATGGCTCGAATCAAGCCTGCACAGGCGCCGCCAGCTGCTGCCCCATGCGCACTGCAGAGCCCGCACCCAGGCTCTCAGCCCACTTCACCTGCTCCGGCCCGAACAGCACGATGGCGGTCGAACCCAGCTTGAAGCGGCCTAGTTCGGCACCTTTCTCCAGGTGGATCGGCGTGCGGCTGGCTTCGTCGTAACGGAAGGTCTTCAGCTCACGTTTGGGCGGCGTGACCAGCCCGGCCCAGACCGTTTCGATCGAGGCGACGATCATCGCGCCGACCAGTACCACAGCCATTGGCCCACGCTCTGTATCGAACAGGCAGACCACGCGCTCGTTGCGAGCGAACAGCTCGGGGACATTCTCTGCGGTGGTCTGGTTGACCGAGAACAGGCGGCCCGGCACATAGACCATTTCGCGCAGGGTGCCGGCCAGCGGCATGTGCACGCGGTGGTAGTCCTTGGGCGACAGGTAGATGGTGGCAAACTCGCCGCCCATGAACGGCGCGGCCATGGCCGGATCACCGCCCAGCAGCTCTTGCGCGCTGAAACCGTGGCCTTTGGCCTGGAAGATACGGCCGTGCTCGATCGGGCCGAGCTGGCTGACCGCACCGTCGGCCGGGCACAGGATGGCGCCCGGGGTTTCGTCCAGCGGACGGGCGCCAGGTTTCAGGGCGCGGGTGAAGAACGCATTGAAGTGCTCGTAAGCACTCAGGTCTTCGACCAGCGCCTCGCTCATGTTGACCTGGTAGCGCTTGGCGAACCATGCGGTGAAGGCGTTCTTGAACCAGCGCACGCGGCACTCGGCGATGCAGCCGGCCAGCCGCGACAGCAGGTGGTGCGGCAGCAGGTACTGGCTGATGATGAACAGACGGGATTTCATGCAGGTTCCTTAGACTTCTACAGGCGTGTCCGGGTGGTTGCCCCATTCGCTCCACGAGCCGGCGTAGGCCTTGACGCGTGGGTAGCCGAGGGCCTTTGCCACCAGGTAAGTGAAACCGGAGCGGCGGTGGGTCTGGCAGTGGGTGATCACCTCTTTGTCAGGGGTGATGCCCAGTTGCTCGAGGACTTGTTTGATGTCCTGGCGAATGCGCAGGTGGTCGTTGAGGTCCATGCCGGCGGTCCACTCGAAGTTGATCGCGCCGGGGATGTGGCCGCCTTTGGCTGCCAGCACTTTTTCGCCGCTGAATTCCTGCGGGCCGCGCGCGTCCCAGATGACCAGGTCATCGGCGCCCAGGCGGCTTTGCAGGTACTCGCGGGTGGCTGTGGGTGCGGCGTCGATGTGCAGACGGACCGGGGCGTTGCCACTGGCAGGCACTTCGGTGGACAGTTTGTCTGCCGGCCAGGCCTGGATACCGCCATTGAGGTAGTGGTAGCGCTTGTGGCCGATGACATCGAGCAGCCAGATGAAGCGCCCGGCCCAGCCGCCGCCTTCATCGTCGTACACCACATACACGGCATCGGCGCGGTGGCCGAGTTCGCTGAACAATTTTTCGAGCTCGCCCAGGGCTGGCAGCAGGCCGGGCGCCGGGGGCTGGCCGAGCTGGGTGCGCTTGCCTTCGACGAAGCGCGCGCCGGGGATATGCCCGCTGACATAGCGGTTGGCGCTGCTCAGGTCGACCAGGATCAGATGCGGCGAATCCAGGCGTGGCAGCAGGTCTGCAGCTTCGATCACCAGGGGCAGGCCGGAAAAGTCGGTCATCCACGGTCTCCAGTGTGGAAAGAGGGGCGATTGTAGCGCAAGGCTCAACCCTTGCGGTTGGTAAACACCGACAAGGCCCGCTCGATGCATTGCGCGGTCTTGCCGAAGGCTTGCACGCTGATATCGGCCAAAGGCCGGCAGCCCTGGTCGGCCACCAGCAGCATCAGCACCTGGTCGTTCGCAGCCAGCGAGCGAAGCAGTACATGTTCGCTGCGGAACAAGGTGCGCAGCGGGGCGGGCAACAGCGCCGAGAACTGGCTGTGGTTTTCCGGTGTGATGCGCAGCTGCCCGGCCTGACTCAGCAGCTTTTGCAGCAACTTGTTCTGCGATACCTGCAGGGCCAGAGCACCGGCCTCCTTGGGCAGGCCGGCAATTTGCTGCACGCGCAGGTAGTCGCTGGCTTTGTCCAGGCTAAGCAGCATGATGCGTTGCATGCCACAGGCCAGCAGGGCTTCTTGGGCCTGAGTGGCCAGGTGCACGGCGTTGGTGAACGGGCTGGGTTGGGCCAGCAGGTGCTGGCACAGCGTGCGCCAGCGTGCCAGGTCGTCGCTGCTGGGCGGTGGCGGGGCCAGCATGTCCGGGTGAGGGCGGCGTTGGTGCCACGGCCAGATCAAGGCCTCGGCCGGGTGGAACAGGGCGTGCCTGGCGTGGCGGCGGGCGCTGGCGGCAGCCTGCTGGTGCACCTGCTGCTGCACGTCTTCCAGCGAGGTTTGCAGGTACAGCGCGGTCAGCAGTTGCCAGCGCAGCAGGTGCGGGTTGTCCCAGCCGACCTGTGCCGCCAGGGCCAGGTTGTTGGCCAGCAGTACGGTATTGGCCGGCTGGTTGAACCAGCGCCGCAGGCCGGGCTCGGCGTCCAGGCGGTGTTGCTGGCTGAGCAGGTCTTCGTCGCGGGCGATATTCAGCACCAGGGCCAGTTGCTCGCGCTCTTCCAGCAGCAGGCGATAACCCTGGGTGACCCACTGGGGCAGGCGCCAATACTCGGCCATGGTCTGGCACAGCGCCATGATGCGCACGCCAAACAGTTCTTCCTCGACGTGGGCGGCGTCTTCACCTTTGTGGATAACCCGCAGCTCCCAAGTGTCGAGCAGCTTGGGGTAGGCCAGTGCCAGTGGCCAGAGCGGCGACAGGAACAGCAGGCTGCCCCAGTGAATCTCTTGCCACAGCCGTGCCAGGCGGCTGGCGAACAGGCCGCTGGCCTGCTGTGCCGCATGCTGGCTGATCATCTGGAACTGGCACAGTACCGGCGGAATTTCCTCCACGGGCAGCGCCGGCAGGCGTTTGAGAAGCTGCTCGCTGCGCTCCAGGCCCAGGCGGTTGAGAGCGACCTCCAGGCTTTCGGCGGGTTCGGCGAGGCTGGCATTGGTGGGGTGATTGGCTTCGCGCATCACTGACAGCACCAGTGCCGGGCTATCCTGCATCAGTTCGGCGATGTCGCGCAGCGAGCGGCGGCTATCGTGGATGGCAGCCATGACCCGGTCGTAGCTGTGCTTCGGCACGGGGATGCGAACACTCTCGAGCAGCTTTACCCAGGCCTCTAGCGTACGCGGGGCCTGAGTGGGCACCTTGGTTTCAATTGGCATTTTGACATCAGTCCGAACTGGCTTTTCGCATTGAGTGGCTATAGTCTGGCGCAGTTCTGCCGATAAGTAGAAGAAGAGTTTTAAAGCTCCCGTCTCTTCCCCTGACCACGACAGCAAGTGCTTTGAACCTATGGCTAAAATTATCGGCATCATCGTCGTATTCGCGAGCGTGCTCGGCGGCTACGTGCTCTCCCACGGCAAGATCGCAGCGCTGATCCAGCCGTTCGAAGTACTGATCATCGGCGGTGCGGCCTTTGGTGCATTCCTGCAGGCCAACCCTGGCCACATGACCATGCACGTCATCAAGAAGTCGATGAAGATGTTCGGCTCGCGCTTCAGCCATGCCTTCTACCTGGAGGTGCTGGGCCTCGTTTACGAAATCCTCAACAAGAGCCGTCGCGAAGGCATGATGGCCATCGAGGCCGACATCGAGGACGCCGCTGCCAGCCCGATCTTCGCCAAGTACCCGACGGTACTGGCCGATGAGCGCATGACCGCGTTCGTCTGCGATTACCTGCGCATCATGTCCACCGGCAACATGGCCCCGCACGAGCTCGAGGGCCTGTTCGACATGGAACTGCTGAGCATGAAGGAAGAGCTGGAGCACCCGTCCCACGCGGTGACCGGCATCGCCGACGGTATGCCCGGCTTCGGTATCGTTGCGGCGGTACTGGGTATCGTGGTGACCATGGCCTCGCTGGGCGATGGCGATCAGGCGGCCATCGGCATGCACGTAGGTGCGGCGCTGGTGGGTACCTTCTTCGGTATTCTGGCGGCTTACGGTTTCTTCGGCCCTTTGGCCAAGTGCCTGGAGCACGATGCCAAGGAAGAACTGAACCTCTACGAATCGATCAAGGCTTCGCTGGTGGCCTCGGCGTCGGGCATGCCACCTTCGCTGGCGGTCGAGTTCGGGCGCAAGGTGCTGTACCCCAAGCACCGCCCAAGCTTCGCCGAACTGGAACAAGCGGTTCGCGGTCGCTGAGTCATGGAGAACAATCAGCCCATCATCGTCAAGCGCGTCAAGCGCTTTGGCGGCGGCCACCATGGTGGCGCCTGGAAAATCGCCTTTGCCGACTTCGCCACGGCGATGATGGCGTTCTTCCTGGTGCTGTGGCTGTTGTCCACGGCCACGCCTGAGCAGAAGATCGCCATTGCCGGCTACTTCCAGGACCCTATTGGTTTCTCCGAGAGTGGCACGCCTTATGTCATCGACCTGGGGGGTTCACCGGAGATGGCGCCGGACAAAACCATCAATCCGGAAGTGAAGACCGAGCCGACGCAGCAGTCCCCCACTCAGCTGAGCAAGGACCAGGTCGAGACCATGGCCGAGCAGGTTGAGCGCGAGCGTCTGGAGCTTTTGCTGCAGGAACTGCAGAACAAGGTGGAAGAGAACCCACAGCTGCAGAAGTTCAAGGACCAGATCCTGTTCGAGATCACCCAGGACGGCCTGCGCATCCAGATCATGGATGCCGAGAACCGGCCGATGTTCGACATTGGTAGCGCGCGCCTGCAGCCTTACTTCGAAGATATCCTGCTGGCCATGGCTGACACCATCAAGGCGGTGCCGAACAAGATCAGCATCAGCGGCCACACCGATGCCAAGCCGTATGCGGGCACTGGCGAGTACGGTAACTGGGAGCTGTCGGCCAACCGCGCCAACGCCGCGCGGCGTGCCCTGGTGGCGGGTGGTTACCCGGACGGCCAGGTGGCACGGGTGGTGGGGTACGCCTCGTCGTCACTGTTCGACCGCAAGGACCCGTTCAACCCGGTCAACCGCCGTATCGACATCATCGTGCTGACCAAGAAAGCCCAGCGCAATATCGAAGGTGAGCAGGGGGCGCCGGAAACGCCGCCAGCTGCGCCAACTGCACCTGCAGCGCCAGCCAGTGGTGCTGCGCCAGGGGCTTCGGCACCGGCTGACCCAGGGGCAACTGAACAGCCACCGATGCAACCGCGCGAGCTGCGCCAGAAGCTGAACATCTTTGAAGATGGCACGCTGAAGATGGATGAAGCCAAGGAGCAGTAAGCGGCTTTTTGGTGCGGGCAACTGTGCTACCCAACACCTGAACGCTGGCGCGATCACTGTAGGAGCGGGTTTACCCGCGAAGCCTCCAGTGCGGTGAATGGCACCGGCGTTGCCGGTGTTCGCGGCTAAAGCCGCTCCTACAAGGGATCGCGGCAACTTTCATTTCGAGCGTTTCAGTAGCTGTCTTCTGCCAGGCTGGCGATGATCGAGCGGTAGCTGTTCATGCGCTGCGGCTTGATGCGCCCCTCTTCCAGTGCCTTGAGCAGCGCGCAGCCCGGTTCGCGGTCATGCTTGCAGTCGCGGAAGCGGCAGGTGCCGAACAGGTCGCGGAACTCGATGAAGCCATCCTCCACGTCGTCGCGGCTGACATGGCCAAGGCCGAACTCGCGGATACCCGGCGAGTCGATCAGGTCGCCGCCGTTGGGGAAGTGGTACAGCCGCGCCGTGGTGGTGGTGTGGGTACCCTGGCCTGACCATTCCGACAAGTCGCCGACGCGGGTGCCGGCGTCTGGCAGCAGGCTGTTGACCAGCGACGACTTGCCCACCCCCGACTGGCCGACGAACACGCTGATATGGCCGTCGAGTTGCTGCTGCAGGCGCTGCATGCCGTCGCCCTGGTGAGCCGATACTTCCAGCAGCGGGTAGCCCAGTTCGCGGTAGACCTCCAGCAGCGCATGCAGGCCGGGGCCGTTCTCGTCGTTGATCAGGTCGGCCTTGTTCAACAGCAGCAGCGGGCGCAGGCCGGCGTGCTCGGCCGCTACCAGATAGCGGTCGATCAGGTTCGGGTGCGGCTCCGGCGCCGGGGCGAACACGATCACGATCAGGTCGACGTTGGCTGCCACCGGCTTGAGTTGGCCATGGTTGTTCGGCCGGCACAGCTCGGTGCTGCGCGGCATCTGCGCCACGATCACGCCGATGCCCTGGTTACCCGCACGCCACACGACACGGTCACCGGTGACCAGTGCTGGCAAGTTGGCGCGCAAATGGCAGCGGAACACCTGGCCTGCGGTTTCGCCATCCTGAGCTTCAACTTCTACCTGCACGCCGAAGTGCGCGATCACCAGGCCCAGTTGTTCCGGCCCCAGGTCGCCACCTTCCAGTTCCTGCAGTGCATGCTGCTCGCGTTTGGCCGCGCGAGCGGCGCGCTCGCCCTGGATTTTTTCGATCCGCCAGTTTTGGCGGCGATTGAGCTGGCGTTTGGCCATGAAGGTACCGTAAGAGAGGCCCGGAGTGGGGCATTGAAAACGGCAGGCAGTTTAGCACGCCCGCCGCTGGACTATTCTGCTCACCTTTGTGCCGTGAATGGGCGTGCCTTGGCCACTAGGCTAATATGACCGCCTATATGAGGAGCCCCTGCATGCAAAACCCACAGAACCTGATCTGGATCGACCTGGAAATGACCGGCCTGGATCCGGACAGCGATGTCATCATCGAAATGGCCACCATCGTCACCGACAGCGAGCTCAATACCTTGGCCGAAGGGCCGGTGATCGCCATCCACCACAGTGACGAAGTGCTGGCGCGCATGGACGAGTGGAACACCCGCACCCATGGTGCTTCGGGGCTGACCCAGCGCGTACGCGAGAGCAAGGTCAGCATGGCTGAAGCCGAGGCACAGACCATCGCCTTCCTCGAGCAGTGGGTGCCTAAAGGCAAGTCGCCGATCTGCGGCAACAGCATCTGCCAGGATCGTCGTTTCCTCTACCGCCACATGCGCAACCTGGAAAACTACTTCCACTACCGCAACCTGGATGTCTCCACCCTCAAGGAACTGGCCGCGCGCTGGGCGCCGGACGTGCGTGACAGCTTCAAGAAGGGCAATACCCACCTGGCGCTGGACGATATCCGCGAATCGATCGCCGAACTGCGTCACTATCGCGAGCACTTCATCAAGCTGTGAGTCGAAATGGCGCAGATATTGTATCTGCGCCCCCTTTTGGTGCCTTGGGCAACTGGTTAGACTGCGCGCCTTTCCTGCACGGACCCGCACCATGTTGTTGATGCTCTACCTTATCGCCATTACCGCCGAAGCCATGACTGGCGCGCTGTCTGCCGGGCGTCGCGGCATGGACTGGTTTGGCGTGGTGCTGATCGCCTGCGTCACTGCGCTTGGGGGCGGTTCGGTGCGTGATGTACTGCTCGGGCACTATCCCCTGACCTGGGTGAAGCATCCTGAGTACTTGGTGCTGACCAGTTTTGCGGCGCTGCTGACCATTTTCATCGCGCCGATGATGCGCCGCCTTCGCTCGCTGTTCCTGGTGCTCGATGCCCTGGGGCTGGTGGCGTTTACCCTGATAGGTTGCATGACGGCGCTGGAGATGGGGCAGGGCATGCTGGTGGCGTCGATCAGCGGGGTGATCACCGGGGTGTTTGGCGGGATCCTGCGGGATATCTTCTGCAACGACATCCCGCTGGTGTTCCGCCGTGAGCTGTATGCCAGCGTGTCATTTGCGGCGGCCTGGTTCTATCTGGGATGCGTGTATTTCAAGGTGCCGGCGGAGCAGGCGATGTTGCTGACTCTGTTTGGCGGCTTCCTGGTGCGTCTATTGGCGATACGCTTCCACTGGGAAATGCCCAAGTTCCACTACAACGACCAGCAGTGACGCGATTTACAAGCGCAACATGGCCCATGTGGGAGCGGGCGTGCCCGCGAACACCGGCGAAGCCGGTGCCATTCCCTGTGTTGCCTGCTTCGCGGGCGCGCCCGCTCCCACAAGGATGGCGTATGCTCTGAGGCTGGTCGCTATTGAGCTCCGTGTCGGGCCAGCGCCCACTCCACATGCTCACGCACCAATTCCGATTCATCGTCACGCCTGGCCTTCAGCGCCTCGATCACGGGAATCGTGGAGGGCGCATTGCCCAACCCCACCGCCAGGTTGCGCAAGAACCGCTCGTACCCCGCCCGCCGCAAAGGCCCGCCCTCGGTCTTGCGCAGGAAGGTGCGTTCATCCCACAGGAACATCGCCGCCAGGTCGGTATTTTCCAGCCCGTGCCGTGGCTGGAAGTCCTGCTCCTGGCTGTGCTTGGCAAAACGGTTCCAGGGGCAGACGATCTGGCAGTCGTCGCAACCGAACACTCGGTTGCCCATCTTTGCGCGTAACTCGACAGGGATCGCGCCCCTTAGCTCGATGGTCAGGTACGAGATACAGCGCCGCGCATCCAGCACATAGGGCCCCACAAACGCCTGTGTCGGGCAGATGTCCAGGCAGGCCTGACAACGCCCGCAGTGCTCGCTGGTGGTGGCTTCGTCCACCGGCAGCGGCAGGTCGACGAACAGTTCGGCAAGGAAGAAGTAGCTACCCGCCTTGCGGTTGAGCAACAGCGTGTTCTTGCCGATCCAGCCCAGCCCGGCCTGTTCGGCCAAGGCTTTTTCAAGTACCGGGGCGCTGTCTACAAAGGCGCGGTAGCCGAACGGGCCGATGGCCTCCTGAATGCGGTCGGCAAGGAATTGCACGCGCTTGCGCACCAGCTTGTGGTAGTCCCGGCCAAGCGCGTAGCGCGACACGTAGGCCTTCTCCGGCTGGGCCAGGCGCTGCGCCATCTGCGTGTCGCCGGGCAGGTAGTCCATACGTAGCGAGACCACGCGTACCGTGCCGGGGATCAGCTGGTCGGGGTGTGACCTTTTGCTGCCGTGGGCGCCCAGGTATTCCATTTCACCCTGATAACCGGCGTCGAGCCAACGCTGCAGGTGGTGTTCGTGTTCGCCAAGGTCGACCCCGGCGATGCCAACATGGGCAAAACCGAGTTCCTGGCCCCAAATCTTGATCGATTGGGCCAGTTGGGCGAGGTCAGGTGCAGAGGCGGACATGGATGGGCAAGGCAATACGGGCTCAGGTGCGTATAATTCTGCCAGACATTGGAGCCTTTGACCCCATGCCGCAGACCAAACACCCTAGTAATGCCCCACAATTGCTCAGCAGCGTGACGGTTGCCCGCCTGCCGGCACGGCATGCGCATGCCCACAAAGGCGACTTTGGCCACGTACTGGTGGTCGGTGGCGATCTTGGTACCGGAGGCGCTGTATTGCTCAGCGCCGAAGCCGCCCTGCGTTGCGGCGCCGGGCTGGTCAGCGTGGCAACCCGGCCCGAGCACGTGTCGGCCAGCCTGGCGCGCCTGCCCGAGGTCATGTGCCTGGGTGTCCGTTCGGCCAACCAGCTGATGGGCGTGCTGGAGCGCGCCTCGGTACTGGTGGTCGGGCCCGGCCTGGGGCAGGCGGCGTGGGGCCGCAGCCTGCTGTCGGCGGTGGCCAACGCCGAGCGGCCGCAAGTGTGGGATGCCGATGCCTTGAATTTGCTGGCGCGGACCCCGCTGGCCCTGCCCAGTGGCAGCATCCTTACTCCGCACCCGGGGGAGGCGGCGCGGCTGCTGGGCATTGCCACCGAGGCCGTGCAGGCCGACCGTCCTGGTGCCGCGCGAAAGCTGGCGCGCCGTTATAACAGCGTCTGTGTACTCAAAGGTGCCGGCACACTGGTGGCAGCCCCGAGCGGGCAGCTGGCGTTGTGCGAGCGCGGGCACCCGGCGATGGCCGGCGCCGGCCTGGGCGATGTGCTGACTGGCGTGCTGGCAGCCCTGTTGGCCCAAGGCCTGGATGCCTGGGGCGCGGGCTGTCTGGGGGTGTGGCTGCACGCCTGTGCCGGCGAGCGCCTTGGGAAAAAAGGTAGAGGCCTGGCGGCCAGTGATCTGGCGCCGGCCATTCGTGAGTTGTTGGAGGAGCATTCTGCGTGTCTGGCTTAAATCTGTTTCTGGCCGATGAAGAGGCCACGGTCAAATTCGGTGCAGCACTGGCCGAGGTGACCGGCGGTCGCGGCGTGATTTTCCTCGAGGGCGACCTGGGCGCGGGTAAAACTACCCTGTCGCGTGGCCTGATCCGCGGTCTGGGCCATACTGGTGCTGTGAAAAGCCCGACGTTCACCGTGGTCGAACCCTATGAAATTGGCGAGGTCCGAGCCTTTCACTTCGACCTGTATCGCCTGGTCGACCCGGAGGAGCTTGAGTTCATGGGCATTCGTGACTATTTCGAGGGGGACCCGCTGTGCCTGTTCGAATGGCCACAAAAGGGTGCGGGCGTTTTGCCAAAGCCTGACCTGACCATTACCATAAGCCCCCAAGCGAGTGGACGCTCGCTGAACCTTTCGCCGCAGGGGGCTCGCGGCGAGGCCTGGTGCGTGGCACTGGCCGAACACTATAAACAGTAAGTGGGGTAGGTATGCGCATACGCGCACTGGTCGCCATCGTTGGGCTGCTGCTGACAACGGTGACCGTTGAGGCTCTGGCCGTCACTCAAGTCAAGAGCATGCGCCTGTGGCGCGCACCGGACAACACGCGGCTGGTCTTCGACCTGTCTGGCCCCGTGCAGCACAGTGTCTTCACCCTGAGCGCACCCGATCGACTGGTCATCGACATCAATGGTGCAACACTGGCCGCGCCACTGAATGTGGCCACCTCCAACACGCCGATAAGCAGTGTGCGTTCGGCCCAGCGTACTCCGACCGATCTTCGGGTTGTGGTCGACCTGAAAAAGTCGGTTACCCCGAAAAGCTTCACCCTGGCGCCCAATGCACAGTACGGCAACCGCTTGGTCGTCGACCTGTATGACCAGGAAGCTGACGCTATCGCGGCCAGCGCGCCGCCGCCTGCACCGGCCCCGGTACAAACGCCTGCGACCACGCCGGCGGTGCCAGTAACGCCGGCCCAGCCGGCGATCAAGCTACCACCGGTACCCAGTGGCAAGCGTGACATCGTGGTTGCCATCGATGCCGGGCACGGCGGCGAAGACCCTGGCGCTTCCGGCTCGCGTGGCCAGCACGAAAAAGACATCGTGTTGCAGATCGCCAAGGAACTGCAGCGTCAGATCAACAGCGAAAAAGGTTTCCGTGCAGAGCTGACCCGCACCGGCGATTACTTCATCCCGCTGCGCAAGCGTACGGAAATCGCCCGCAAGAAAGGCGCCGACCTGTTCATTTCGATTCACGCCGACGCGGCACCGTCGCGCGCAGCCTTTGGCGCCTCGGTGTTCGCCCTGTCCGATCGTGGTGCCACCTCCGAGACTGCACGCTGGCTGGCCGACACGGAAAACCGTTCTGACCTGATCGGTGGTGCGGGTAACGTCAGCCTCGACGACAAGGACCGCATGCTTGCTGGGGTGCTGCTTGATCTGTCGATGACAGCCACGCTCAGCTCCAGCCTCAACGTGGGGCAAAAGGTATTGGGCAACATGGGGCGCGTCACCTCGCTGCACAAGCAGCGCGTGGAACAAGCCGGTTTCATGGTGCTGAAGTCGCCGGATATTCCGTCGATCCTCGTTGAAACCGGGTTCATCTCGAACAACAACGAAGCAGCCAAGCTGGCCACCGCCAGCCACCAGCAGGCCCTGGCCCGATCGATCCGCACCGGGGTGCACCAGTACTTCCAGCAGAACCCGCCACCTGGCACCTATATCGCCTGGCTGCGTGACACCGGCAAGATTGCCGCCGGCCCGCGTGAACACATCGTGCGCCCTGGTGAAACCCTGGCGATGCTCGCCGTGCGTTACCAGGTCAGTGTGGCCAGCCTGCGCAGTACCAACAGCCTGAAGACCGATGAGCTGAAGGTAGGCCAGCGCCTCGATGTACCCGCCACAACCCTGGCCGCGCAATAATGAGTGGTGGTTCGCGAATTCAGCTGCTCAGCCCGCGGCTGGCCAACCAGATTGCTGCCGGCGAGGTTGTAGAGCGGCCGGCATCTGTAGCCAAGGAACTGCTGGAAAACAGCCTGGACTCCGGTGCCCGGCGTATCGATGTCGAAGTAGAACAGGGCGGCGTCAAACTGCTGAAGGTGCGGGACGATGGCAGCGGTATTTCTGCCGACGACCTGCCGCTGGCCCTGGCCCGACACGCCACCAGCAAAATCCGCGAGCTGGAAGACCTTGAAGGGGTATTGAGCCTGGGCTTCCGTGGCGAGGCTTTGGCCTCGATCAGTTCGGTGGCGCGCCTGACCCTGACCTCGCGTACCGCCAGTGCCAGCGAGGCATGGCAAGTAGAAACCGAAGGCCGCGACATGACGCCGCGGGTGCAGCCCGCGGCGCACCCGGTCGGTACCTCGGTGGAAGTGCGTGATTTGTTCTTCAATACCCCGGCCCGGCGCAAGTTCCTAAAGGCCGAGAAAACCGAGTTCGATCACTTGCAGGAAGTGATCCGCCGGCTGGCGCTGGCCCGTTTCGATGTCGGCTTCCACCTGCGCCACAACGGCAAGAGCATCCTCAGCCTGCACGAGGCCCACGACGAAACCGCCCGTGCGCGGCGGGTGGGCGCCATCTGTGGCCCGGGCTTCATGGAGCAGGCGCTGCCGATCGACGTCGAGCGCAACGGCTTGCGCCTTTGGGGCTGGGTCGGTTTGCCGACGTTCTCGCGCAGCCAGGCAGACCTGCAGTACTTCTTCGTCAACGGCCGGGCAGTGCGCGACAAACTGGTCGCCCATGCCGTGCGTCAGGCCTACCGGGACGTGCTGTTCAACGGCCGCCACCCCACTTTCGTGCTGTTCCTGGAGCTGGAGCCCAACGGCGTCGATGTGAACGTGCACCCTACCAAGCATGAAGTGCGATTCCGCGAAGGGCGCTCAGTGCACGACTTCCTGTATGGCACCTTGCACCGTGCCTTGGCCGATGTACGCCCGGAAGACCAGTTGGCTGCACCTGCTGCCGTGCCAGAGCTGGTTCGCCCCACTGGCCAGCAGGCCGGTGAGTTCGGGCCCCAGGGTGAAATGCGCCTGGCCTCGCCGGTGCTTGAGCAACCTCGAGCCCCACAGCAGTCGTTTTCCAACAGTGGCAGTGGCGCCGGTTACCAGTATCAGTACACTCCGCGCCCTTCGCAGCCGCTGCCGGCTGCAGAGGCGCAGGCGGTGTATCGCGAGTTCTACAAACCGTTGGAAGGCGGTGCAGCGCCTGCGACGGCCCTGCCCGAGAGCAAAGGCGACATTCCCCCGCTGGGCTACGCGCTGGCGCAGCTCAAGGGCATCTACATACTGGCCGAGAATGCTGTTGGCCTGGTGCTGGTGGACATGCACGCCGCCCATGAGCGGATAATGTACGAGCGCCTCAAGGTGGCCATGGCCAGCGAGGGCCTGAGCGGCCAGCCGCTGCTGGTGCCGGAAACCCTGGCCCTCAGCCAGCGTGAAGCCGACTGTGCCGAAGAGCATTCACAGTGGTTCCAGCGCCTGGGCTTCGAATTGCAGCGCCTGGGCCCCGAGACCTTGGCGATTCGCCAGATCCCGGCCTTGCTCAAGCAGGCCGAAGCCAACCGCCTGGTGCAGGACGTGCTTGCCGACCTTATGGAGTACGGCACCAGTGATCGCATTCAGGCGCACCTCAATGAACTGCTCGGTACCATGGCCTGCCACGGTGCCGTGCGCGCCAACCGGCGCCTGGCAATTCCCGAGATGAACGCCCTGCTGCGCGACATGGAAAACACCGAGCGCAGCGGCCAGTGCAACCATGGCCGTCCCACCTGGACCCAGATGGGCCTGGACGATCTGGACAAACTTTTCCTGCGCGGTCGATGAAATGAGCGGCAAGCCCCCTGCAATATTCCTGATGGGTCCGACGGCGGCCGGCAAGACCGACCTTGCCATCGAACTGACCACAGTGCTGCCGTGTGAACTGATCAGCGTCGATTCGGCACTTGTCTACCGCGGCATGGACATCGGTTCGGCCAAGCCGTCGAAAGAAATCCTCGCCGCCCACCCGCACCGGCTGATCGATATTCGCGACCCGGCCGAGAGCTATTCGGCAGCGCAGTTCCGTACTGACGCCCTGGGGGCCATGGCCGAGATCACCGCGCGCGGCAAGATCCCGCTGCTGGTCGGCGGCACCATGCTCTATTACAAGGCGTTGATCGATGGCCTGGCCGACATGCCGGCCGCTGATGCGGCGGTGCGCGCCGAGCTGGAAGCGCAGGCTGAAGCCCTGGGCCTGGCCGAGCTGCACCGCCAGTTGGCCGAAGTCGACCCGGAGTCCGCGGCACGTATCCACCCCAATGACCCGCAGCGGCTGATCCGGGCGTTGGAGGTGTACCGGGTGAGCGGCGAGAGCATGACAGTTCATCGTCGGCGTCAATTCGCGGAAAGTCGCGGCGCAGACGCAGGCGCCGGCGGACATTTGCCCTATACTGTCGCCAGCTTGGCGATTGCTCCTACAGATCGTCACATTTTGCATCAGCGAATTGCGTTACGATTTTCGCAGATGCTGGAACAGGGCTTCGTTGACGAGGTCCGATCGCTGCGAGCCAGAAGTGACTTGCACGCCGGGCTGCCGTCTATACGGGCAGTGGGGTATCGGCAAGTCTGGGATTACCTGGATGGCAAGCTGACTGAGAATGAGATGCGTGAACGCGGTATCATTGCTACCCGGCAGCTGGCCAAGCGGCAGTTCACCTGGTTGCGTGGCTGGCCTGAAGTGCACTGGCTTGACAGCCTGGCCTGCGACAATCTGTCCCGCACCTTGAAATACCTTGGGGCCATCTCCATATTGAGCTGAGTCCCTGCTGATTGCCGTCTATTCTTGCGAAGGGGCGGCCTAATTTATCGATTTTATTGATTTTCTATTATTTATCCTTACAGGAGTGCGGCATATGTCAAAAGGGCATTCGCTACAAGACCCTTACTTGAACACCTTGAGAAAAGAAAAGGTCCCGGTATCCATTTACCTGGTCAACGGTATCAAACTGCAGGGCTCGATCGAATCGTTCGACCAGTTCGTGGTATTGCTGAAGAACACCGTCAGCCAGATGGTCTACAAGCACGCCATCTCGACCGTAGTTCCGGCCCGTCCGGTCCGCCTGCCAAGCCCGACCGACAGCGAGCACGGCGACAGCGAGCCAGGCAACGCCTGATAGGAGCCTGCATTGTTCTTTGAGCGCCACGGTGGTGGTGAGCGGGCATTGCTCGTTCACTTGGAAGGTCAGAACCCTGAGGCGCGCGAAGACCCGCAGGAGTTTCAGGAGTTGGCATTGTCGGCCGGTGCCGACATCGTCTCGCTGGTCACGGTGACAAGGCATCAGCCTTCCGCCAAATACCTGATTGGCAGCGGCAAGGTCGAAGAGCTGCACGACCTGGTCCATGCCGAACAGGTAGACCTGGTGATTTTCAATCACACCCTCACGCCCAGTCAGGAGCGCAACCTTGAACGTGTGTTCGAGTGTCGTGTGCTCGACCGTACCGGGCTGATCCTCGATATCTTCGCCCAACGGGCGCGTACCCATGAAGGCAAGCTGCAGGTCGAATTGGCCCAGCTGGAGCACATGAGCACGCGGCTGGTGCGCGGCTGGACTCACCTTGAGCGACAAAAAGGTGGTATCGGCCTGCGCGGCCCGGGTGAAACCCAGCTGGAAACCGACCGCCGCCTGTTGCGGGTGCGTATACGCCAGATCAAGTCACGCCTGGAGAAAGTGCGCAGCCAGCGTGAGCAGGCGCGTCGCGGGCGCAAGCGCGCGGATATCCCCTCGGTGTCGCTGGTGGGTTATACCAACGCCGGCAAGTCCACGCTGTTCAACGCCCTGACCGAATCCGAGGTGTATGCCGCGGACCAGCTGTTCGCCACCCTCGACCCGACTCTGCGCCGGCTCGAGCTCAACGACCTGGGGCCGATCGTGCTGGCCGACACCGTAGGCTTCATTCGCCACCTGCCGCACAAGCTGGTCGAGGCATTTCGGGCTACGCTCGAAGAGTCGAGCAACTCCGACCTGTTGCTGCATGTGATCGACGCCCATGAGCCTGAGCGCATGGAGCAGATCGAGCAGGTGCTGGCGGTGTTGGGCGAGATCGGTGCCGAGGGGTTGCCGATCCTGGAGGTGTACAACAAACTCGACTTGCTCGAAGATGTCGAGCCACAGATCCAGCGCAATGCCGATGGCAAGCCGGAACGGGTCTGGGTATCGGCACGCGATGGGCGTGGCCTGGAGCTGGTTGGCCAGGCGGTTGCCGAGTTGCTGGGGGATGATCTGTTTGTCGGTACCCTGTGCCTGGAGCAGCGTTTTGCCCGCTTGCGCGCGCAATTCTTTGCCTTGGGTGCCGTGCAGAGTGAAGAGCATGATGAAGAAGGGCGCAGCCTGCTGAGCGTGCGACTGCCCATGGTCGAACTGAATCGCCTGGTCAGCCGCGAAGGCATGGAGCCGCAAGTGTTTGTCGAGCAACACACTTTGCAATAAATGCTCGTCGAGGTCGCCGGGCAGCAGTGACAGGCATTCTGTAGCATTGGACGGCGCGCCGTGGGCGCGTCTTTGCTTTATCAGATGGAGAGCGCTATGGCTTGGAACGAGCCGGGTGGCAACTCGAACAATCAGGATCCCTGGGGCGGCCGCCGTGGTGGCGGTGGCGGCGGTGGTGACAAGAAAGGTCCACCGGATCTGGACGAGGCCTTCCGCAAACTGCAGGACAGCCTGAATGGCATGTTCGGCGGCAGCAAGAAACGTGGCGGCGGTGATCGCAATGTCGGCAAGGGCGGTGGCCTGGGCCTGCTGGGCATCGGCCTGGCGGTGCTGGCTGCAATCTGGCTGTACAGCGCCGTGTATGTGGTCGACGAGCAGGAGCAGGCTGTTGTGCTGCGCCTCGGCAAGTACTATGAGACGGTCGGTCCCGGCCTGAACATCTACTTCCCGCCGCTTGATCGCAAGTACATGGAAAACGTCACGCGTGAGCGTGCCTACACCAAGCAGGGCCAGATGCTGACCGAAGACGAGAACATCGTCGAGGTGCCGCTGACCGTCCAGTACAAGATCAGCAACCTGCAGGACTTCGTGCTCAACGTCGACCAGCCTGAGGTGAGCTTGCAGCACGCGACCGAGAGTGCACTGCGTCACGTGGTGGGTTCCACTTCGATGGACCAGGTGTTGACCGAGGGTCGTGAGCAGATGGCCGTGGATATCCGCGAACGCCTGCAGCGCTTCCTCGACACCTACCGTACCGGTATCACCGTTACCCAGGTGAACGTACAGAGCGCGGCAGCCCCGCGTGAAGTGCAGGAAGCCTTCGACGACGTGATCCGCGCCCGCGAAGACGAGCAGCGTGCCCGCAACCAGGCCGAGTCCTATGCCAATGGCGTGGTGCCGGAAGCCCGTGGTCAGGCCCAGCGCATCATCGAGGACGCCAATGGTTACCGCGATGAAGTCATCGCTCGCGCCAAGGGTGAGGCAGACCGCTTCACCAAGCTGCTTGCCGAGTACCGCAAGGCACCTGACGTAACCCGTGAGCGTCTGTATCTGGAGACCATGCAAGAGGTCTACAGCAACTCGAGCAAGGTCATGGTGGCAACCAAGGACGGGCAGAGCAACCTGCTCTACCTGCCACTGGACAAGATGGTCGAAGGCAGCCGCAAGCCGTCCATGCCAACCACCAGCGCGTCGCCATCGGCTAACGATGCGGCCGCCCGTGCCGCGCAGGACATGCAACAGCAACAGCAGCCGCTGCGTACTAGGGAGAGCCGCTGATGAGCAATAGATCGCTGATCGCCCTGATCGCCGCCGTGGTCCTGGCCATCGTGGCCTGGAACAGCTTCTACATCGTGTCCCAGACCGAGCGTGCGGTACTGCTGCGCTTCGGTAAGGTGGTCGAGGCGGATGTTCAGCCAGGCTTGCACGTGAAGATTCCATACGTTAACCAGGTGCGCAGGTTCGACGCCCGACTGATGACCCTCGACGCTCCGACCCAGCGGTTCCTGACCCTGGAAAAGAAAGCGGTGATGGTCGACGCCTATGCCAAGTGGCGTGTCAAGGACGCTGAACGCTTCTACACCGCCACGTCCGGCATGAAGCAGATCGCCGACGAGCGTCTGTCGCGTCGTCTGGAAAGTGGCCTGCGCGACCAGTTCGGTAAACGGACCCTGCACGAAGTGGTTTCCGGTGAACGTGACGCGCTGATGGCTGACATCACTGCATCGCTGAACCGCATGGCGAGCAAGGAACTGGGCATCGAGGTGGTCGACGTGCGCGTCAAGGCCATCGACCTGCCGAAGGAAGTCAACCGCAGCGTGTTCGACCGCATGAGCACCGAGCGTGAGCGTGAAGCCCGCGAGCACCGTGCCAAGGGTAACGAGCTGGCTGAAGGTATCCGTGCCGATGCCGACCGTCAGCGCCGTGTGCTGCTGGCCGAGGCTTATCGCGAAGCGGAAGAAACCCGTGGTGATGGTGATGCCCAAGCGGCTGCTATCTATGCCAAGGCCTACAGCCAGGACGCTGATTTCTATGCGTTCCACCGTAGTCTGCAGGCATACCGCGAGAGCTTCTCGAGCAAGAGCGACGTGATGGTCCTGGACCCGAAGAACGAATTCTTCCGTTACCTGGACAAGAGCAGGCCTTGATGCTCAGGCCCTGATTTTCATGCAGCGGCACCCCGCCTGGCAGCTAATGCACCAGGCGGGGTGCATCCTGAATGAAAAGGGGTGTATGATGAGGCAGCCGGGAAATTTCCCGGCTTTTTTGCGTCTGCAAGGTTGATTGGCTCAGCGCCGGTTGACAGTTTGGTCAGCTCGCAAGGCAATTTGAGGGTGTCGGGTACGGTGGCTGCGCTGGGATCAGTGCTGCCCGCTGCTGTGCGCGATACCGGCTTTTCTGACGGTTTGCCTGCTGGCAAGCCGCCCGGACCAGAGGGGAAATGGCGTAATGGCAACGGTAGACCGCTGGCTGCTGCCAGATGGCATCGAGGAAGTACTGCCACCTGAGGCTGCGCGCATCGAGATCGCGCGCCGCCAGGTGTTGGACCTGTTCCAGAGTTGGGGCTACGAACTGGTCGTCACCCCGCATATCGAGTACCTGGAGTCGCTGCTTACCGGCGCCGGCCAGGACCTGGATCAGCGCACCTTCAAGGTAGTGGACCCGCAGTCCGGCCGCCTGATGGGCTTCCGCGCCGACTTCACCCCGCAGGTAGCGCGTATCGATGCGCACACACTGCGCCGTGAGGGCCCGAGCCGCCTGTGCTATGCCGGCAGCGTGCTGCACGCCCAGCCGCGTGCCCTGTCCACCTCGCGCAGCCCGATCCAGCTGGGTGCCGAACTGTACGGCGATGCCAGCCCTACCAGCGACGTCGAAGTCATCAGCCTGATGCTCGCCACGCTGCAACTGGCCGATGTGCCGGATGTGCACATGGACCTGGGCCACGTCGGTATTTACCGCGGCCTGGCCCGTGCCGCCGGCCTGTCTGGCGCGGTCGAACAGCAGTTGTTCGACGCCATGCAACGCAAGGCTGTCGATGAAGTGCAGGCGCTGACCGCCGACCTGCCGAAAGACCTGGGCAGCATGCTGCGCGCTCTGGTCGAGCTATGCGGTGGTCGTGAAGTACTGGCTGAAGCCCGCGTGCGCCTCGGTCGCGCCCCGGCCAGCGTGCTGGCGGCGCTGGACGACCTGCTGGCAATCGCTGATCGCCTGGCGTCGCGCTACCCGGACCTGCCGCTGTACTTCGACCTCGGCGAGCTGCGGGGTTACCACTACCACACGGGCGTGGTGTTCGCCGTGTTCGTGCCAGGCGAAGGCCAATCGATCGCCCAGGGCGGTCGCTACGACGATATCGGCGCCGACTTTGGCCGGGCACGCCCGGCTACCGGCTTCTCCACGGATTTGAAGACCCTGGTCACACTGGGGCGAGCGGAGGTCGTATTGCCAACTGGCGGCATCTGGATGCCGGACAGTGGCGACGCGGCCCTCTGGCAGCAAGTCTGCCAGTTGCGCAACGAGGGCCAGCGTGTGGTCCAGGCATTGCCTGGCCAGCCGTTGAGTGCTGCTCTCGAGGCGGATTGTGATCGGCAATTGATTCAGCAAGACGGGCGCTGGCAGGTTCTGCCGCTGGCCCAGTGAGTTTCTGCGTCGGCAACAGGCCGGCAACCAAGTTTGCGTGAATGAGGACCAATGTAATGGGTAAGAATGTCGTCGTCCTGGGCACCCAGTGGGGTGATGAGGGCAAAGGCAAGATCGTCGATCTGCTGACCGAACATGCTGCCGCCGTAGTGCGCTACCAGGGTGGCCACAATGCGGGTCACACCCTGGTGATCAACGGTGAAAAGACCGTTCTGCACCTGATTCCATCCGGCATCCTGCGTGAAGGCGTACAGTGCCTGATCGGTAACGGCGTGGTCGTTGCCCCGGATGCACTGATGCGTGAAATCACCAAGCTGGAAGAAAAAGGCGTACCGGTGCGCGAGCGCCTGCGCATTTCCCCGGCTGCGCCGCTGATCCTGTCGTACCATGTGGCCCTGGATCAGGCCCGCGAAAAAGCCCGTGGCGAAGCCAAGATTGGCACCACCGGCCGTGGTATCGGCCCAGCCTACGAAGACAAGGTTGCCCGCCGCGGACTGCGTGTGGGCGATCTGTTCCACCGCGAGCGTTTCGCCGCCAAGCTGGGTGAGCTGCTGGACTACCACAACTTCCAGCTGGTGAACTACTACAAAGAGCCAGCCATCGACTTCCAGCAGACGCTGGACGAGTGCATGGCTTACGCCGAACAGCTCAAGCCGATGATGCTCGACGTCACCGCCGAGCTGCACAACCTGCGTCGCGCCGGCAAGGACATCATGTTCGAAGGCGCCCAGGGCTCGCTGCTGGACATCGACCACGGCACCTACCCGTACGTCACCAGCTCCAACACCACTGCTGGCGGTATTTCCACCGGCTCCGGCGTCGGCCCGATGTACCTCGACTACATCCTCGGCATCACCAAGGCCTACACCACTCGCGTGGGTTCCGGTCCGTTCCCGACCGAACTGTTCGACGAGACAGGTGCTACCTTGGCCAAGCGTGGCCACGAGTTCGGCTCCACCACCGGCCGTGCCCGTCGCTGCGGCTGGTTCGATGCCGTGATCCTGCGTCGCGCCATCGACGTCAACAGCATCTCGGGCATCTGCCTGACCAAGCTGGACGTACTGGACGGCCTGGAAACCATCAACATCTGCGTTGGCTACAAGAACGAGAACGGTGCCGTCATCGACGCGCCTTCCGATGCCGACAGCTACATTGGCCTTGAGCCGGTGTACGAAGAGATGCCAGGCTGGAGCGAGTCGACTCTGGGTGTGAAAACCCTGGAAGAGCTGCCGCAAGCTGCGCGTGACTACATCAAGCGCATCGAAGAGCTGGTTGGCGCGCCGATCGACATCATTTCGACCGGCCCGGACCGCAACGAGACCATCGTGCTGCGTCATCCGTTCGCCTGATCTGCCCTCCAGGCTGATCTGACGCCGTGGCCCTGAGAAGGGCCGCGGCGTTTTCATTTGTGGGCATGTCTGTGCTGGCCAATATCCACCGGCAATCCACCGTTGCCGCCGCTACCGTATTCGCGGGTAAACCCGCTCCTACACTGGGTGTGGGGCACACAACGGCGGTGGGGGGAGGGCCGTTGTAGGAGCGGGTTTACCCGCGAATGGGCCGGCACACGAAACCCCATTGCTAGACCTTGGCGCATTTCCCTGCTGCCTACGGCACAACCCTTGCTGTAAGAAGTTTCTGTAGATGCCATCAAAATAGTGGCGCCAGAAAACACGAGGGTTACACCGTGTCTGCCATCCTCTCACTGTTACGAAGCCGCCTCTTGCGGCCTGTGTTTGTTGCCCTTGGTATCGCTCTTTTGGTGCAGGTGCTGGTTGCCGTTGCGCTCACCCGAAGCACGGTCACCGCCCTGGAGGCCGACCTTGGCGAACGGCTGGGTAATGACAGCCGCCAACTCGCAAGCGATCTGGAGCAAGCCGGGCAAGATGTGCGCTCTGGGCTCGACGGCCTGTCCAGCAGTACCCGCCAGCGCCTGAGCGCAGGGTTGTCGGAGCGCCTGCAAAGCGAACAGCAGCAACTTCGCAGCACCTTGGAGAAGAACCTCAAGGACTCCGCCAACGACATGGCCGAGTTGCTGGCTTCGGTTGCACCGCGGGCGATCTGGGACAACGATGTGCCAGTGCTCTCGGATTTCGCACGACGCGCGCAGCGCAATCCGAGCGTGCTGTTCGTGGTGTACGACGACGCTCAGGGTCAGCACCTGACTCGCTACCTCAACCGGCAAAACCCGATCAACCAGGCCTTGATGGAAAAGGGTCAGGGCGAGCGTGCGCTGGACAAGGTGATTGATGCTGCCCGGCGTGACCCGGCGGTGTACTTCGTCGAAGCCTCGATCAGCCCCAATGGCACGGAAATCGGTAAGGTGGTGATGGGGGTTTCCACTGCCGGCATCGACCATGAGCTAAAGGCGCTGGACCAGCGCTTCGCGGCGCTGATCGCTAGCGGAGAGCAGTTGGTTGGCGACAGCCTGGTCGGAGCTGCTGCTGATAGCGGCAAGACCCTGCGTGAGCGCCTGGAGAAGGCGCAGGGCAGTGCTGCCGCCATGCAGGCCAATACCGCGCAAACCGTGCGCGATGCCGCTGCAGAGCTGCGCTGGCGTATCGGTCTGGGCCTGGTGCTGGTCGGCCTAGGGGTGCTGGTGGTGGTGGCACTGGTGCTAGGCCGCCGGGTACTGAGCAAGCTACGCCTGTTGATTGCCGCCCTCGATGACCTGGCGGCCGGCGAAGGTGACTTGACCAAGCGCGTGCCGCTCGACAGCCGAGATGAAATCGGCGACATGGCCTCGGCAGTGAACCGCTTTGTCGACAAGTTGCAGCCGATTGTGCGCGAAGCCGGCGAGGTGGCGCAGCGCACGGGTGTGGAGATTGGCGCGATGGCCCAGCGCAACGCCGGCGCAGATGCTGCCGCCGCATTGCAGCGCGATGAAGTGGCCGCCAGCCTGCGCGACCTGTCGAGCATGGCTGATGAAGCACAAGCCGAAAGTCATGCGATGCAGGCGGCGTTGCAGCAAGTGGTGGATATCCGCCAGGCGACCGATGAAAACAGCCGCACCTCGACCCAGCTTGCCGGTTTGATCGAGAACCTGGCTGGGCAGGTGGATGCCGGCTCCCAGGTGATCGAGCGCTTGGCCAAGCAGAGCGAGCAGATCGAAGTGGTGCTGACGGTGATCCACGGTATCGCCGAGCAGACCAACCTGTTGGCCTTGAACGCCGCCATCGAGGCGGCCCGTGCTGGCGAAACCGGGCGCGGCTTTGCCGTGGTGGCCGACGAGGTGCGCGCACTGGCGAGCAAGACGCAGAGCTCCACCGGGGATATCCAGGCCCATATCGCTGCGTTGCAGAAGGGCGCCAAGGAAGCCGTGGCCACTATCAGCCAGGCTGGGCTCAAGGCTAGCGAAGGCTTGCTGGTGCTGCGTGACAACGAACGCCGCCAGCAGTCGGTGCAGGCGGCCGTGGAACAGGTGCATGCGGCCATAGGCCTGGCAACGCGGGCGGCCGAACAGCAGGCGAGCGGTGCGCAGGCGGTGCGTGGGCGGGTAGAAACCATTCATGCCCAGGCCGAGCGCTCGGCCGAGGTGGTGATGCAGACTACGGCCAGCAGCAAGGTGCTGGATGAACTGGCAGCGCAGCTGCGAGCCAGCCTGGGCCAGTTCAGGGCCTGACCCGGTTCTTGTAGGAGCGGCTTTGTGTCGCGATGGGCTGCAAAGTAGCCCCGGCAATTCATAGGTTGTCGCCAATACCCAGGGGCTGCCTCGCAGCCCATCGCGACACAAGGCCGCTCCTACAGAGGGCGCTGTTGCTATGATGGCGACGACACATGGCAAAGGGAGTTGTTCATGTCTGCCCAACTAGTCGCCGCCCCGGCCGAGCTGGATTTTCTTCATTGCGACAGCGTGCACATCGCTGCAACCATGACCGCGCTTCAAGCCTACTGTGCGATGACCTCGGATGTCCCCGGCTGGCTGGCCCAGGCGTTCCGCTTGCGCGACTTCATCTCGCGGCGCTTCAACGTCACTGCCATTCACGGTTTCTCATCGCGTAGCCCCGAGCGGGTGCCGGTAGTGGGTGAGCATCTGGACTTTTTCAGGGTCGAGGCCATCAGCGACCAGCAACTGGTCCTGACCTCGCGTGATACGCACCTGGCTGTAATGGTGAGTGTGGATCTAGATGATCAGGGGGAGGGGTGTCAGCGCTTGAGCGTGACCACCTCGGTGCAGTGCTTCAACACCTTCGGCCGGCTTTACATGTTGCCGGTCGGCAAGGCCCATGGGCCAATTGTGCGGCGCATGCTGCGTAACATCTGATGGCCGGCAAGCCCCCACAGGTACAGCGCAGGCCCTGAGTACGGCGCTGTGCTTGTGGAAGCGGGCAAACCCGCGAAGAAGTTCATGCCTTGTTCAGATACATCCGCGTAGTCAGCAAGTAAACCGGCAACCCCGACACCACGATCAGCAACGCAGCATAAGGCGCCGCTGCCGCGAACTCGACGTTGGCTGTGTGTGCCCACACCTCGGTGGCCAAGGTGGTCATGCCGGTCGGGCTGAGCAGCAGGGTAGCCGTCAGCTCTTTCATGGCATCCAGGAACACCAGCGCAAAGGCTGCCGCCATGGCCGGGAAGATGATCGGCAAGGTCACCCGGCAGAATGCGGCAAAGCTACTGGCGCCAAGGGTGCGCGCAGCTTCTTCCAGCGTTGGTGAGGCCTTGTTCAGTGCGGTGCGCACCGGCGACTGGGCCAGCGGCAGGAACAGCAGTGCATAGGCCAGCAGCAATAGTGCCGTGGTCTGGTACAGCGCCGGCACGTAGTGCAGGGCGAAGAACACCAACGTCAGGGCAATCACCAGGCCGGGCAGGGCGTGCAGCAGATAGGGCAGACGCTCAGCCCAAATCGCCAGGCGGCCTTTGTAGCGCACCACCAGGAAGCTGATAGGCAGAGCCAGCAGCACACAGAAGCCGGCACCGCCCAGCGACACCGACAGCGAGGTGAACAACGCCTTCGAGATGGCCGCCACCGGGAATGCCGCCGACGAACCCACGCTCAGCCAGTAACCGAGCATCGCCAGCGGAATGCCGCTGCCCAGCACCGCCAGGCCCACGCAGAACAGTTGAGCCAGCACCGCCCAGCCGCGCAGCCGCACCGGTTGCGCACGACGCGCTACGCCCTGGCCGATACGTACATGGCGGGCTTTGCCGCGCACCCGCAGTTCCAGCCACAGCATTGCCAGGCACATCGCCAGCAGCACGGCAGACAGCATGGCCGCGTTCGCGTTGCTGAACTCCAGTTCGAACTGCTGGTAGATCGCCGTGGTAAAGGTTTGCAGGCCGAGGATCGACAATGCGCCAAACTCCACCAGCATATGCAGGGCAATCAGTAGCGCACCACCGAGCATCGACGGCCACAGCAGTGGCAGGGTGACTTTGCTGAACACACCCCAGCGGCTGCAACCCAGGGTGCGTGCCGATTCCTCCAGCGAGGTGTCGAGGTTGCGCAGGGTCGCGGCAACGGGCAGGAACACCAGTGGGTATTTGGATAGGGCCATGACCATGATCGCGCCGCCCAGGCCTTCAAAGTCCGAACTTAGCGACACCCAGGTGAAGCTGCTGACGAACGACGGCACGGCGAATGGCAGGCACAGCACAACGCCCCACAACCGGCGGCCGGCCAGGTTGCTGCGCTCCAGCAGCCAGGCCAGTGCCAGGCCGACCACCATGCAGGTCAGCGTCACCCCGACCATCAGCATCAGGGTGTTGCGCATCAGCCCCCAGACAAAGGGCCGCCACAGCAGGTGCAAGGCTTCGCGCCAGCCGGCCTCCCAGGCTTTGATGGCGACATAAGCCAGTGGCAGCAAGCTCATTGCCACAAGGAACAGCACAGGCAGCACTACCCAGATGGAAGGGCGCTTGCGGCGCGGTACGAAGCGTACCGGCACCGGTTCGGACAGGGCGGCAGTCATCAGAGCAGGCCGACCTCACGCTCAAGTTCGATGGCTTCCTCGGCATTGCCCAGGTCAGCTGGCGAGATCTTCGGCGGGCGCAGCTCGTCGAATGGTTTCAGGCCGCGGTCAGAAACCATACCCTTGTGCAGCGGGTACTCGGCGGTGGTCTGGGTGATCACGCGCTGGCCTTCTTCGCTGGCCATCCAGTTGAGCAGGGCCTGGGCTTCTTTCGGGTGTTTGCTCGCCTTGACCACGCCTGCGCCGGAGATAGTGACCAGGTTGCCAGCATCGCCGTCGGCCAGGTAATAGAGCTTGGTGTCCAGCTTGCCGCGTTCGCGTTCAAGCGCGTACCAGTAGTAGTTGTTAACCAATACCGCAGCCACTTCACCTTTTTCCACGGCTTTGAGGGCGACCATGTTGTTGGTGTAGGTCTTGCCGAAGGCTTTCAGGCCAGTCAGCCATTCTTCGGTGGCTTCGCGCCCGTGCATCTTCAGAATGGCCACGGCCTGCTCCTGGAACGCACCGCTGGTGGGTACGTAGCCGACGCGGCCTTCCCACTCAGGGTTGGCGAAGTCCATCACCGTGGTCGGCAGGTCTTTCTCGTCGACTTTCTTCGGGTTGTACACCACGATGCGCGTACGGGCGGTGATACCCATCCAGGTGCCGTTGGCGCCAACGTACTCCTTGGGCATCATGTTCAACGTGGCGTCGTCAATCTTGGCCAGCAGGCCCAGCTCGCCCAGGTTGTTCAGGGGCGGGGACTCTTCGGTATAGATGATGTCGGCCGGCGAACGATCACCTTCCTCGATGATCTGGCTGGCCAGCTGGTTGCTGCTGCCTTTGCGGATGTCGATGTGAATGCCGGTCTTGGCCTCGTAGGCCTTGGCAATGGCTTCGCCGATTTCCTTGTGCTGACCGTTGTACATGGTCAGCGTGACCGGTGCGTCTGCCATGGCGGCCGGAGCGCCGATGACCAGGCTCAGCACTGCGGCGGCCAGGGTACGCATCAGCGGTTGCGGACGGATCGTCATGCGGGTACTTCCTCGCTTACGGCTACATATTTGGAAACAATGGTAAACGAAATTGTTTCTCAAGTGGCCGGGTGACGAGAAATTCATGGTCAGACCATGGTGCAAGGGGGCTGGGCGTGTGTTGCCTGTACGGGCCTCTTCGCGGGTGCACCCGCTCCTACAGCGTGCGCGTGTCGGGGAGGGGGGCACAAAAAACGCAGGCAAGAAAAAACCCACTAGCAAGCTAGTGGGTTTTTGTATGGTGCCCAGGAGAAGACTCGAACTTCCACGACCTTGCGGTCACTGATACCTGAAACCAGCGCGTCTACCAATTCCGCCACCTGGGCACACATTCGAGGTTACTTGATGCTTTACAGCATCGTTCATCTCTACTACAACTTCGGGGTTGTCCGTCGTTGTGGTGCGCACTATACGGACGCTCCCCAAGGCTGTAAAGCCCCCAATCGAAAAAAAATTCAAAAAATTCAACTTGTTGATTCCACAAGCCTATTTCTGCTGTTTATGCACTGCAGCGGGGGCTGTCCAAGGCAGACATTTCCGGTTTCAATACGCCTATGCCAGAATTCCTATCTATATACCCCAAGGTGAACCCCTTCTGATGGCCGATTGGCAATCCCTCGATCCCGAGGCCGCTCGCGAAGCGGAAAAATACGACAACCCCATTCCCAGCCGTGAGCTGATCCTGCAGCGTCTCGCCGACCGAGGCGAACCTGCTGCCCGCGAGGAGCTGGCAAAAGAGTTCGGTCTGTATGAAGAAGACCAGATCGAAGCCCTGCGCCGCCGCCTGCGTGCCATGGAGCGCGATGGCCAGCTTATCTATACCCGGCGCGGCACTTATGCCCCGGTAGACAAGCTGGACCTGATCTGTGGTCGCGTCTCCGGCCACCGCGACGGCTTCGGCTTCCTTATTCCCGATGACGGCAGCGAAGACCTGTTCCTCAGCCCGTCGCAGATGCGACTGGTGTTCGATGGCGACCGCGGCTTGGCCCGCGTCTCCGGTGTCGACCGCCGTGGCCGCCGTGAAGGCGTGCTGGTCGAAGTCATCTCCCGTGCCCACGAAAGCGTGGTTGGCCGCTATTTCGAAGAGGGCGGCATCGGCTACGTGACCCCGGACAACCCGAAGATCCAGCAGGAAGTGCTGGTGACCGCCGGGCGCAACGGCGGTGCCAAGATCGGCCAGTTCGTCGAGATCAAGATCACCCATTGGCCAACGCCGCGCTTCCAGCCGCAAGGCGATGTGGTCGAAGTCATCGGCAACTACATGGCACCGGGCATGGAAATCGACGTTGCCCTGCGCAGCTACGATATTCCGCACGTCTGGCCCAATGATGTGGTCAAGGAGGCACGCAAGTTCCGCTCCGAAGTCGAGGAGAAGGACAAAGAGAAGCGTGTCGACCTGCGCCATCTGCCGTTCGTCACCATCGACGGTGAAGACGCCCGCGACTTCGACGATGCCGTTTATTGCGAACCGCTGGGCAAGCTGCGTCTGTTCTCCGGTGGCTGGCGCCTGTACGTGGCCATCGCTGACGTCTCCAGCTACGTGCGTCTGGGCTCTGCCCTGGATGTCGAAGCCCAGCAGCGCGGCAACTCGGTGTACTTCCCCGAGCGCGTGGTGCCGATGCTCCCCGAAGAGCTGTCCAACGGCCTGTGCTCGCTGAACCCGCATGTCGACCGGTTGGCCATGGTCTGTGAAATGACCATGAACAAAGCCGGCCAGATGGTCGACTACCAGTTCTACGAAGGCGTGATCCACTCTCATGCCCGTCTGACCTACAACAAGGTCAGCAGCATGCTCGAGCACTCGCGTACCCGTGAGGGCAAGGCGCTGCGCGAAGAGTACAAGGAGGTCGTGCCGGACCTGAAGAACCTGTACAACCTGTACAAGGTGCTGGTGGAGGCGCGTCACACCCGGGGTGCAATCGACTTCGAGACCCAGGAAACCCGCATCATCTTCGGTGACGAGCGCAAGATCGCCGAAATCCGCCCGACCGTGCGCAACGACGCCCACAAGCTGATCGAGGAATGCATGCTGGCGGCCAACGTGGCCACCGCCGAGTTCCTGCAGAAGCACGGCGTACCGGCCCTGTACCGTGTGCATGACGGCCCGCCGCCGGAGCGCTTGGAAAAACTGCGCGCCTTCCTCGGCGAGCTGGGCCTGAGCCTGCACAAGGGCAAGGACCCGTCGCCGAAGGATTACCAGGCCCTGCTGGCGAGCATCGCCGGTCGCCCGGACTTCCACCTGATCCAGACGGTGATGCTGCGCTCGCTGAGCCAGGCCGTATACAGCACCGAGAACAACGGCCACTTCGGCCTGAACTACGAGGCGTACACCCACTTCACCTCGCCGATCCGTCGTTACCCGGACCTGCTGGTGCATCGCGCCATCCGCAGCATCATCCGCTCCAAGGTCGATACCCCGCACGTCAAGCGTGCCGGCGCCATGAGCATCCCCAAGGCGCGTATCTACCCGTACGACGAAAACACCCTGGAGCAACTGGGCGAGCAGTGCTCGATGACCGAGCGCCGGGCCGACGAAGCCACCCGTGACGTGGTCAACTGGCTCAAGTGCGAGTTCATGAAAGACCGCGTGGGCGAGACCTTCCCGGGTGTGATTACTGCGGTGACCGGTTTCGGCCTGTTCGTCGAGCTGACCGATATCTATGTAGAGGGTCTGGTGCACGTCAGTGCGTTGCCAGGTGACTACTACCACTTCGACCCGGTACACCATCGCCTGGCCGGCGAGCGCACCGGTCGCAGCTTCCGCTTGGGCGACACCATCGAAGTCAAGGTCATGCGTGTCGATCTGGATGAGCGCAAGATCGATTTCGAAGTGTCGGAAAAGACCCTCGCCGCACCGATCGGCCGCAAGCAGCGTGGCGCCGCGCCGGTTGCCGAAAAAGCCGAGCAGCAGCCGGCAACCGAAGCGAAAGCCACGCCCAAGCCGCGCAGCCGCAAGAGCGAAGCATCCGAAGCGTACTTCCCCAAGGATGCTGTGCAGCGTAATGCTGAAGTGCGTAAAAGCCGCGAGATGAAGAAAGCGCTGATGACCGACGCGCGCAGCAGTGCTGGCAGCAAATCGGAGAAAGGTGGCAAGCCGTCCGGCAAACCGACCAAGCACCGTAAAGGCCCGCCGAAGTCCGGCGCACCACGCAAAAACAAGAGCAATTCATGAGTCAGCTGGAAAAAATCTACGGCGTACACGCCGTGCAGGCATTGCTGCAGCACCATCCAAAGCGGGTCAAGCAGATCTGGCTGTCGGAAGGGCGCAGTGAGCCACGCCTCGAAACCTTGCTGGCGCTGGCCGCGGAAAACCGCGTGCCGGTCGGCCAGGCCGAGCGCCGTGAGATGGATGCCTGGGTCGAAGGCGTGCACCAAGGCGTTGTAGCCGAGGTCAGTCCGAGCCAGGTGTGGGGCGAGTTGATGCTCGAAGAGTTGCTTGAACGCACAGAAACGCCGCCGCTGATCCTGGTGCTGGACGGCGTGACCGACCCGCACAACCTCGGCGCTTGTTTGCGTACCGCGGATGCGGCCGGTGCCACGGCAGTGATCGTGCCCAAGGACAAATCCGCAACGCTGACGCCGGTTGTGCGAAAGGTGGCTTGTGGGGCGGCAGAAGTCATTCCGCTGGTGGCTGTGACCAATCTGGCGCGTACGCTTGAGAAGTTGCAGCAGCGTGGCCTTTGGGTAGTGGGTACCGCTGGCGAGGCCGAGCAGGAGATCTACCAGCAGGATCTGACCGGGCCGCTGGTGATGATCATGGGGGCGGAAGGCAAGGGCATGCGTCGGCTCACCCGTGAGCATTGCGACTTCCTCGTGAAGTTGCCGATGGCGGGTAGCGTCAGCAGTCTTAACGTGTCGGTGGCGACCGGGGTTTGCCTGTTCGAAGCCGTGCGTCAGCGTCAAGGCAAGCGCTGATTCTCAGCCTGTTCCGGCCTCTTCGCGGGTGAACCCGCTCCTACAGGGTGATTGCGTTCCCCTGTAGGAGCGGGTTCACCCGCGAATGGGCCCGCAGCTTGTGAATATGTTTCAGGCTGTTCAAATATTCACCAATCACCTTGCTTGTGCGCCCCGGCTTCTCTACAATTGCGCCCCTTGCCGAGCTGGCAGGCGCTCATGTGCCTCCCCTCCGTGCAAGACATACAGTGTCATTCACTCCTTGTCTGACCAGATTCACTGGCAGACTACTAACCCGTAAGGAGCATTCATGCGTCATTACGAAATCATCTTCCTGGTTCACCCGGACCAGAGCGAACAAGTCGGCGGCATGGTTGAGCGTTACACCAAGCTGATCGAAGAAGATGGTGGCAAAATCCACCGCCTGGAAGACTGGGGCCGTCGTCAACTGGCCTACGCAATCAACAATGTTCACAAGGCTCACTACGTGATGCTGAACGTTGAGTGCACCGGCAAGGCCCTGGCCGAGCTGGAAGACAACTTCCGCTACAACGATGCCGTTATCCGTAACCTGGTCATCCGTCGCGACGAAGCCGTTACCGGCCAGTCCGAGATGCTGAAGGCTGAAGAGAACCGCAGCGAGCGCCGTGAGCGTCGCGAGCGTCCTGAGCATGCTGACTCCGCCGAAGGCGACGACAGCAATGACAGCGACTCCAGCGATAACGCTGACGAGTAATCCACGGACCTTTAGAGGAGCCTATTAAATGGCACGTTTCTTCCGTCGTCGTAAATTCTGCCGCTTCACTGCTGAAGACGTGAAAGAGATCGACTTCAAAGATCTCAACACCCTGAAAGCTTACGTATCCGAAACCGGCAAGATCGTTCCAAGCCGTATCACCGGTACCAAAGCTCGTTATCAGCGTCAGCTGGCTACCGCTATCAAGCGCGCCCGCTTCCTGGCCCTGCTGCCCTACACCGACAGCCACGGCCGCTGAGACCGGGTCGTCGACAAGCAGTAAGGGATTAGCATGCGAGCGTTAGCAAGTTTCATCATGCGCGGTCGTGTGCAGGCCACCCTCGTGGTGGTCATCAGCGCGGTACTGCCGCTGCTGTTCTGGTTGAGTGCCGCTGCCGGCAGCCTCGTGCTGCTGCGGCGTGGGTTCAAGGATGCTACATCGGTCATCGCCGGCGGCTTGCTGGCCGGGCTGGCCGTGTGGGTCATGGGCGATCCCATCACCTTTCTGGTGATTGCGGGTGCCTTGGCCTTGGCCGCCATGTTGCGTGCCGAGCACCCCTGGAGCCGGGTGTTGCTCGCCAGTGCCGTGTTCGCCGTGGCTTTCAGCCTCGTGCTTGATCTGGCGCTGGCGCAAACCTTCGATGTGCTGGCCAAGGCGTTTGCCGAAGCCATGCCGAAAATCGAAGGGCAACCGGTGCTCTCCGGTGAGCTGATCCGCCCTGTGCTGGTCGCTTCCACAGCAGTGACGGTGCAGTTGTTCAGCGTGCTGGCGTTGATGCTGGCGCGCTATTGGCAGGCAGCGTTGTACAACCCTGGAGGCTTCGGTCGCGAGTTTCGCGAACTGAAGTTGCCGAAACAGACCATGGCGGTCTTGGTGGCAGTGATGGTGGTGGCGCCGTTTATCGGCCCGCAGTTCATCATCCTGGCATCGGCTTCCAGCCTGGTACTGGTGCTGGCCGGCATCGCCTTGATGCACGGGCTGGTGGCACAGGGCCGACTGGCCGGTTTCTGGCTGGTGGGGATGTACGTAACGCTACCGCTGATCATGCAGCTGATTTATCCGTTGCTGATGGTTCTGGCCATTGTCGACAGCCTGATTGATTTTCGCGGTCGCAAGTCCCCTCCGGGGAAAGACTCCGCGAACGGTGAAGGTTAAAAGTTAAGAGGTTTTACCAAATGGAACTGATCCTGCTGGAAAAAGTCGCTAACCTGGGCAACCTGGGCGACAAAGTAAAAGTTAAGGCTGGTTACGGCCGTAACTTCCTGCTGCCATTCGGCAAGGCCACCGTTGCCAACGCCGCCAACCTGGCTGCGTTCGAAGAGCGTCGTGCCGAGCTGGAAAAAGCAGCCGCTGACAAGAAAGCTTCGGCTGAAAGCCGTGCTGCCCAACTGGCCGAGCTGGAAGTGACCATCACTGCCACCGCTGGCGACGAAGGCAAGCTGTTCGGTTCGATCGGCACCCACGACATCGCTGACGCCCTGACCGCCTCCGGCGTTGTAGTGGCCAAGGCTGAAGTTCGTCTGCCGAACGGCACCATCCGTCAGGTTGGCGAATACGACGTAGCCGTGCACCTGCACAGCGACGTTGAAGCCACCGTACGCGTGGTCGTTGTAGCTGCCTAAGCTGCGCTAACTGGCTGGCTCCTTGCGAGTCAGGCAGTTAACATCGGGCACGGTCCTGTTTTCGACAGGCCGTGCCCTTTGTCTTTTTCATCCTCCAGAATTCTTTCGTGGCCATGAACGAGATCACCACCTCCGAACAGCTTGACCTGCAAACCGCAGCCCTGAAGGTACCGCCGCATTCCATCGAGGCCGAACAGGCCGTGCTCGGTGGCCTGATGCTGGACAACAATGCCTGGGAGCGGGTGCTGGACCAGGTGTCGGACGGCGACTTCTACCGGCATGACCACCGGCTGATCTTCCGCGCTGTGCACAAGTTGGCCGAC
This sequence comes from Pseudomonas sp. 2,4-D, assembly GCF_030418155.1. NCBI lineage: Bacteria > Pseudomonadati > Pseudomonadota > Gammaproteobacteria > Pseudomonadales > Pseudomonadaceae > Pseudomonas > Pseudomonas sp. 2,4-D. Next base: position 19,334 of record NZ_JAUHUI010000020.1, on the reverse strand, counting down.
GCCAACCAGCCATTCGACGTGGTGACCCTGCACGAGCAGTTGGACAAGGAAGGCCTGTCCTCGCAAGTCGGCGGCTTGGCCTACCTGGCCGAGCTGGCCAAGAACACCCCTTCGGTGGCCAACATCAAGGCCTACGCCGCGATCATTCGTGAGCGGGCCACGTTGCGCCAGCTGATCAGCATCAGTACCGACATCGCCGACAACGCGTTCAACCCGCAGGGGCGCAACGCTGCCGAGATTCTCGACGATGCCGAACGGCAGATCTTCCAGATCGCCGAGGCGCGGCCTAAAACCGGCGGCCCGGTGGGCGTCAACGAGCTGTTGACCATGGCCATCGACCGCATCGATACGCTGTTCAACTCCGACAGTGACATCACCGGTATCTCCACCGGTTACACCGACCTGGACGAGAAGACCAGCGGCCTGCAGGCAGCCGACCTGATCATCGTCGCGGGTCGTCCGTCGATGGGTAAGACCACCTTCGCCATGAACCTGGTGGAAAACGCCGTACTGCGTACCGACAAGGCGGTGTTGGTGTTCTCCCTCGAGATGCCAGGTGAGTCGCTGATCATGCGTATGCTCTCGTCCCTGGGGCGTATCGACCAGACCAAGGTCCGCTCCGGCCAGCTGGACGACGACGACTGGCCGCGCCTGACCTCGGCAGTGAACCTGCTCAACGACCGAAAATTGTTCATCGACGATACCGCGGGTATCAGCCCCTCGGAAATGCGCGCGCGTACCCGCCGCCTGGCCCGTGAGCATGGTGAAATCGCCATGATCATGGTCGACTACCTGCAGCTGATGCAGATCCCGGGGTCGGCCGGTGACAACCGTACCAACGAAATTTCCGAGATTTCCCGCTCGCTCAAGGCCCTGGCCAAAGAATTCAACTGCCCGGTCATTGCCCTTTCGCAGCTGAACCGCTCGTTGGAGCAGCGCCCGAACAAACGCCCGGTGAACTCCGACTTGCGTGAATCCGGTGCAATCGAGCAGGACGCCGACGTGATCATGTTCGTGTACCGCGACGAGGTGTACCACCCCGAGACCGAGCACAAGGGCGTGGCGGAAATCATCATCGGCAAACAGCGTAACGGCCCCATCGGTTTCGTGCGTTTGGCGTTTATCGGCAAGTACACCCGGTTCGAGAACTTAGCGCCGGGGATGTACAACTTTGATGATGATGAATAACCCATTGAGCTAGCAAGGCCGTTCCTACAAGGTTTGCGGTGCGCCTGCTAGCTCTGAAATCTGAGCGATGTTCGTTTGCCCTTGGCTGATGATCCGCCCCTCGCTCAGGGTGATCACCCGGTCAAACCCGCTCCTACAGGTTCACCATAGGCTTCAAGAGTTGCACCGTACCTGTGGGAGCGGGTTTACCCCACCCGTTGTTCCGCATCGAGCCCGGGATCCAGTGTAGAGACGCCCGCGAGCAGTCTTCGGAGTTGATGGGCTATGTGCGCGAACTGACCATCACCGGGTTGATGGATGAGAAGCCGATGATGATCTGGGCTGCCCATTACCTGAGTGCGATGGCCAAGGCGCTGATGGATGATGCTGAACTGTGGATGAGGCAGTGAGGGGTTGGCTTCAGGTTGCATGAAGGCCGCCAGGAGTTCGCCGCAACAGTTTCAGCGCCTGTGAGATCGAGCGCCGCCCGCGCGGCGCTTGATCTCACAGGCGCTGCAAGGATTCTGTCGAACACCTGGCAACCCCACTACCCCCCTCAAGCCAACCACCTGCCACGTCCATCCCCCAACCGTCGCCCCGCCCACCAATCCCCACGAATCCAGTCGGATTTGGTCAAAATTTGTGCTATATTCCGCGCCCGCGATTTCCCTGCACACCAGAACCGGTCACTGACATGCAAGCAGCCAAACCACTCTACGACTATCCCAAGTACTGGGCCGAATGCTTCGGGCCAGCACCTTTCCTGCCAATGAGCAGGGAGGAGATGGATTTGCTCGGCTGGGATTCCTGCGACATCATCATCGTGACCGGTGATGCCTACGTCGACCATCCGTCGTTCGGCATGGCCATCATTGGCCGTCTGCTGGAGGCCCAGGGCTTCCGCGTGGGCATCATCGCCCAGCCGAACTGGCAGTCGAAAGACGACTTCATGAAGCTCGGCGAACCGAACCTGTTCTTCGGTGTGGCCGCCGGCAACATGGACTCGATGATCAACCGCTACACCGCGGACAAGAAGATCCGTTCCGACGATGCCTACACCCCTGGTGGCCTGGCCGGCAGCCGTCCGGACCGTGCCAGCCTGGTGTACAGCCAGCGCTGCAAGGAAGCCTACAAGCATGTGCCGATCGTGCTCGGCGGCATCGAGGCTTCGCTGCGCCGCATCGCCCATTACGACTACTGGCAGGACAAGGTTCGTCACTCGATCCTGATCGACGCCAGCGCCGACATCCTGCTGTTCGGCAACGCCGAGCGTGCGGTGGTCGAGGTGGCCCAGCGCCTGTCCAACGGTGAGAAGATCGAGACCATCACCGACGTGCGCGGCACCGCCTTCGTGCGCCGCGATACCCCGCAGGGCTGGTACGAGATCGACTCCACCCGTATCGACCGCCCGGGGCGCGTCGACAAGATCATCAACCCGTACGTGAACACCCAGGACACCCAGGCCTGCGCCATCGAGCAGGCCAAGGGCGACCAGGAAGACCCGAACGAAGCCAAGGTGGTGCAGATTCTCGACAGCCCGGCCGTGACCCGGGAAAAGTCGGTGATCCGCCTGCCATCGTTCGAAAAGGTGCGTAACGACCCGGTGCTCTATGCCCATGCCAACCGCGTGCTGCACCTGGAGACCAACCCGGGCAACGCCCGTGCGCTGGTGCAGAAGCATGGCGAAGTGGATGTGTGGTTCAACCCGCCACCCATCCCCATGAGCACTGAGGAAATGGACTACGTGTTTGGCATGCCTTACGCCCGTGTGCCGCACCCGGCCTATGGCAAGGAGCGCATCCCGGCCTACGAGATGATCCGTTTCTCGGTGAACATCATGCGTGGCTGCTTCGGTGGCTGTACCTTCTGCTCGATCACCGAGCACGAAGGCCGCATCATCCAGAACCGCTCGCACGAGTCGATCCTGCACGAAATCGAAGAGATGCGTGACAAGGTGCCGGGCTTCACTGGCGTGGTCTCGGACCTTGGCGGGCCGACTGCCAATATGTACCGCATCGCCTGCAAAAGCCCCGAAATCGAGAAGCACTGCCGCAAGCCGTCGTGCGTATTCCCGGGTATCTGCGAAAACCTCAATACCGACCACAGCTCGTTGATCGAGCTGTACCGCAAGGCCCGCGCCTTGCCGGGTGTGAAAAAGATCCTGATTGCTTCCGGCCTGCGCTACGACCTGGCGGTGGAATCGCCGGAGTACGTCAAGGAACTGGTCACCCACCACGTTGGCGGCTACCTGAAGATTGCCCCGGAGCACACCGAGCGTGGCCCGCTGGACAAGATGATGAAGCCGGGTATCGGCACCTACGACCGCTTCAAGCGCATGTTCGAGAAGTTCTCGAAAGAAGCGGGCAAGGAGCAGTACTTGATCCCGTACTTCATTGCCGCGCACCCGGGTACCACCGACGAAGACATGATGAACCTGGCCCTGTGGCTGAAGGGCAACGGCTTCCGCGCCGATCAGGTACAGGCGTTCTACCCGTCGCCAATGGCCTCGGCCACGGCCATGTATCACTCGGGCAAGAACCCGCTGCGCAAGGTGACCTACAAGAGCGAAGGGGTGGAGATCGTCAAGAGCGACGAGCAACGCCGTCTGCACAAGGCGTTCTTGCGCTATCACGACCCGAAGGGCTGGCCGATGCTGCGTGAAGCGCTGCAGCGTATGGGCCGCGCCGACCTGATCGGGCCGGGCAAGCACCAACTGATCCCGCTGCACCAGCCGCAGACCGATACTTATCAGAGCGCGCGCCGGAAGAACTCGACCCCAGCAGGTAGCCGCAAGGTGGGCAAGGATCAGAAGATCCTCACCCAGCACACCGGCCTGCCGCCGCGTGGCAGCGATGGCAGCAAGCCGTGGGACAAGCGCGAAAAGGCCAAGGCCGAGGCGTTTGCGCGTAACCAGCAGGCGGCCAAGGAGCGCAAAGAGGCGAGCAAGGGCGGCAAGGGCAACAAGAAGCCGCGTCAGCCTGTCATTCCGCGTTAACTGATCGATTTTTGGGGGCTGCTTTGCAGCCCATCGCGACACAAGGCCCACACACATTGATCGGCATACGCAGTGCCTATGTGGGAGCGGCCTTGTGTCGCGAAAGGACCGCGAAGCGGTCCCAAAAATCTCAGCTTCAATCAGGCTGCTTGTCGACCCACTTCGGCGCCACCGGCGCGATAAAACGGTCCATCCCTTCCAATAGCTCGTCCGGCTGCTGCCCCAGCAGTAGCATCGCCCGGTGTTGCGGGCGCACGAAGCCTTCTTCGACGATATGGTCGAGGAACCCGCCCAGCTTGTCGTAGAAACCGATCACATCCAGTAGCCCGAGTGGCTTGGCGTGATAGCCCAGCTGCCCCCAGGTCCACACTTCGAACAGTTCCTCCAGCGTACCCAGCCCTCCCGGCAAGGCAATGAAGGCATCGCTCAGTTCGGCCATGCGGGCCTTGCGCGCATGCATGCCATCCACCACTTCCAGACGGGTCAGGCCTTTGTGGCCGACTTCAGCGTCCAGCAGGCTCTGCGGAATGATCCCGACCACTTCGCCGCCGGCCGCCATGGCCGCGTCGGCCACCACGCCCATCAAGCCGACCGCGCCACCGCCATACACCAGGGTCAAGCCACGGCGGGCAATGGCCTGGCCCAGCGCGACGGCTGCTTCACGGTAGGCAGGGTTGGCGCCCATGCTGGCGCCGCAGAACACACAAACGGAACGTACGGGCATTGCTCATCTCCTGTTACTCAGGCGCACAGGGTACGGCGCATGCCCGTCGCTTCCAAGGCCGGTTCATTCTGGTCGGGAGAATTCGCAGATGGCTCCTGTGGCCCCGTGGGCGTAGGCGGCGAGCAGGCTATTGAGGAAGTTGGAGATGGGCATTTGGTATTGCTCCTAAATGAGAGGTTGTCCCATCGTCTAATAAAAGGGCATGATGTGCCCTTAAATTGGTTGTATACAATCCATTGAACAATTCTACTGGCTGACCGCTTGACACCCCCTTGACCCATATCAGCAAGGGGCTGAACGGTTTCAGGCAGTCTCGCAATTGATAAAACCCTGCCAAGGAGATTCATGATGTTTGCGAAAGCTGTAGCGGTATCCCTGCTGACCCTCGCCAGCGCTTCTGTCTTCGCCGCCGAGTGCTCGGTCACTGTCGACTCGACTGACCAGATGTCCTACACCAGCAAGGAATTCACTGTCGACAAGAGCTGCAAGGAATTCACCGTCAAACTGACCCACTCCGGCAACCTGCCGAAGAACGTCATGGGCCACAACCTGGTGATCAGCAAGACTGCCGACATGCAGGCCATTGCCACCGAAGGCATGAGCCAGGGTCTGGATAAGGACTACCTGAAGGCTGACAACGCCGCGATCATCGCCCACACCAAGATGATCGGCGCGCCTGAGAAAGAAACTGAAGTGAAGTTCGACACTTCCAAGCTGGAAGCCGGTGGTGACTACAGCTTCTTCTGCACCTTCCCGGGCCACATCTCGATGATGAAAGGCAAGGTCATCGTCAAGTAATCAAAGGCTGACGGCGAACCCTGTAGGAGCGGGTTCACCCGCGAATGCGTCGGTGGGTTCACCATCGTATTCGCGGGTGATCCCGCTCCTACAGGTCTTTCTATCGCCTTATCAAGGGGCGAACGGCAGTTCGCGCTTGTGCTGGGTCTTGCGGTAGGTGGCGACGATGATGTCGAACGCTGCCTGGTCAACCGGCTGCCCATGCAGGAAGGCATCGATCTGCGCGTAGGTCACGCCATGTGACGCCTCGTCCGGCTTGCCCGGCTCCAGGTCTTCCAGGTCGGCCGTTGGCACCTTTTCCACCAGTGACTCCGGCGCACCGAAGCTGCGCGCAATCGCCCGTACCTGATTCTTCACCAGCCCACTCAACGGCGCCAGGTCGCAGGCACCATCGCCAAACTTGGTAAAGAAGCCCATCACCGCCTCGGCGGCGTGGTCGGTTCCGATCACCAGACCTGCGCGAGCGCCAGCGATGGTGTACTGGGCGACCATCCGGGTGCGTGCCTTGACGTTGCCAACCACGAAGTCCACCAGCGTCGGCGAGCCGTTCTTCAACGCCGCCACTTCAGCTGCCAATGCACGCACTGCCGGGGCGATATCCACCGTGTGAACTTCATCTGCCTTGATAACTTCCAGGCATGCCTGAGCGTCATGCTCGTCATGCTGTACCTGGTACGGCAGGCGCACGGCAATGAAGGTGTAGGCCTTGTCGCCGGTCTCTGCGCGCAGCTCGTTGATGGCGCGCTGGGCGAGCAGGGCGGCAGTCAGTGAGTCGACGCCACCACTGATGCCCAGCACCAAGGTCTTGAGTCGAGCGTTGGCCAGACAGTCCTTGATGAACGCCACCCGCCGGGCGACTTCGGCCTCGAGCGCTGCCGAGTCGGCGAACGGCGGCTGTACCTTCAGCGCCTGGGCAATCTCTTGCTGAACCGCTTGCATGGGTTACTCCTTGCTGGGGACTTTGAATACGTGGCGCATGTAGGCGACGAAGTTCTCGTCGCGGCACTGGGTCTTGGCGGCTTCATCAGAAATCTTGGCCACCGGCGCGCCGTTGCAGTCGGTCATTTTAAGCACGATGTTCATCGGTGCCACACCTGGGATGTCGCAGGTCAGGTTGGTGCCGATGCCAAAGCTGACGTTGATGCGTCCGCGCAGGGCGCGGAAAATTTCCAGCGAGCGGGTCAGGTTGAGGCCGTCGGAAAACACCAGGGTCTTGGTCATCGGGTCGATACCCAGTTTCTGGTAATGGGCAATGGCCTTTTCCGCCCAGGCTACCGGCTCGCCCGAATCATGGCGCAGGCCGTCGAACAGCTTGGCGAAGTACAGGTCGAAATCGCCGAGGAAGGCATCCATGGTGATGCAGTCGGTCAGGGCGATCCCGAGCAGGCCGCGGTACTCGCGTACCCAGCAGTCCAACGCCGCGATCTGGCTGTCGATCAGCCGTGGGCCGAGCTGCTGGTGGGCCATGATCCACTCGTGGGCCATGGTGCCCAGCGGCTTGATATCCAGTTTCCATGCCAGGTCGACGTTGCTGGTGCCGACAAAACGGCCGGGGAAGTCGTCGCGCAGTACCCTTGCCACTTCCTCCTGCACGCGGCTGGAAAAGCGCCGGCGGGTGCCGAAGTCGGCCACCTGCAGTTCGGCCAGCTCGTCGTCGCTGGCATGCGCACGCAGCCAGTCGAACTTGCGGTACAACTGGTCCCGCGCCTCGGCCAGGCGCATGTGCGGGTGCAGGTTGCGGTTACGTACTTCGCTGATGATGGCCAGCAGCGGCACTTCGAACAGGATCACATGCAGCCACGGGCCTTTCAGGCGCAGGAACAGCTGATCATTTTCGATGCCGACGTGCACGTAACGCAGGTTGAAGCGGAACAGGCGCAGAAAGCGTAAAAAGTCGGGCTTGAGGAAGCTGATGCGTTCGAGGAAGGCCAGCTGGCCATCGTCCAGGGTGAGGTCGCCAAGCCGTTCGAGCTGATTGCGAATTTCGCCGAGGTAGGGGCGCAGGTCCTCCCCGTTGCGGCAGCGGAATTCCCATTCGACGTCGGCGTCCGGGTAGTTGTGCAGCACACCTTGCATCATGGTGAGTTTGTAGAAATCGGTGTCGAGCAGGTTGTGCACGATGCGCTCGGCGAATGCGCTTTCGCTCATCAAGGGGGCTCCGGAAGCGGCGATTGGCGGACATTGTGCCAGCCTTTTCCACCTTGTGTGGCTGTTCCGGCCTCTTCGCGGGCACGCCCGCTCCTGCACGGTGCGGGTACTTGCTCCTGTTGTAGGGGCGGGTTTGCCGGCGAAGAGGCCGGAACGGCCAAAACAGAGGTGTTTTTCCGTGCACCAGCTAGCCTTGAAACGGTGCCGCCTGTAGCAGTCGCGCACCAGCAGTGTGCAGTTCGGTGACGTCCGCTGTTACAGGGCGGTTGCACGTAAACACTTGCCAGGGTTGCAATGATGGCACTCGACGGTTGCTCCTTGTCTGTACGTGTGGTGGCGCCTGCCGCGTGGCAGACGGTTGCACGCTCAATAAAGAAAAGGCCGCCCGTCGGCTGCAGGCACCCTTCACAGTGTGTTTTCCCGGAATACAAAACCGATGGCACGGCCCTTGCTCTGAGTACCGGGCTGAGAAGTTGTAGTGCCAACCAAAAAAACTCTAGGAGCACCACCTCATGTCGCAGACGTTTTACAAGAAAGGTTTCCTGGCTCTGGCCGTAGCTACGGCACTGGGTGTTTCTTCGTATGTTCAGGCCGACGTCAAGATCGGTGTAGCGGGCCCCATGACCGGTGCCAACGCAGCGTTTGGCGAGCAGTACATGAAAGGTGCGCAGGCAGCGGCTGACAAGATCAACGCCGCCGGTGGCGTGAATGGCGAGAAAATCGTCTTGGTCAAAGGCGATGACGCCTGTGAGCCGAAGCAAGCGGTGGCCGTGGCCAACCGACTGGTCGACCAGGACAAGGTGATTGGCGTGGTAGGCCACTTCTGTTCTTCCAACACGATCCCGGCCTCCGAGGTATATGACGAGGCGGGCGTGATCGCCATCACCCCAGGTTCCACCAACCCACAGGTCACTGAGCGCGGCCTGAGCGCCATGTTCCGCATGTGCGGCCGTGACGACCAGCAGGGGATCGTCGCTGGCGACTACATCGTCGACGTGCTCAAGGGCAAGAAGGTCGCGGTGTTGCACGATAAGGACACCTACGGTCAGGGCTTGGCCGACGCGACCAAGGCGCAGCTGGAAAAACGCGGCGTGAAGCCTGTGCTGTACGAAGGCCTGACCCGTGGCGAGAAAGACTTCAGCGCGGTGGTCACCAAGATCCGCTCTACCGGTGCCGACGTGGTCTACTTCGGCGGCCTGCACCCGGAAGCCGGCCCGCTGGTACGCCAGTTGCGCGAGCAGGGCCTGAAGGACGTCAAGTTCATGTCCGATGATGGCATCGTCACCGACGAACTGGTGTCCACCGCCGGCGGCGCGCAATACGTTGACGGAGTGTACATGACCTTCGGTGCCGACCCGCGCCTGCTGCCAGACAGCAAGGCGGTGGTGGAAGAGTTCCGCAAGGCGGGCACTGAACCTGAGGGCTACACCCTGTACGCCTACGCTTCGCTGCAGGCCCTGGCTGCCGCGTTCAATGGCGCGAAGTCGAACAAAGGCGAAGACGCTGCCAAGTGGCTCAAGGCCAACCCGGTGCAGACCGTCATGGGTGAGAAGAAGTGGGACAGCAAGGGCGACCTGACCGTGTCCGACTACGTGGTCTACCAGTGGGACAAGACCGGTAAATACCACCAGCTGGAAAAACAAAAATAACAACGGCCCGCGGCCCGGGCGTTTGCTCGGGCCCAAGCCCCGCGGTACCTGTCTTTATTCGTAGATCTGCACAGTTCTGCGCTGCGAGGGCCCCGCACAGGTGGCCCGCGCCGTGGTCGGCGCTCGTGCAATCTCAATCAGGTGAGATTGCGTTATGGATGGTATTTTCCTGCAGCAACTGGTCAACGGCCTGACCCTCGGGTCGGTCTATGGCCTGATCGCCATCGGCTACACAATGGTCTATGGCATTATCGGCATGATCAACTTCGCGCACGGCGAGGTGTACATGATCTCCGCTTACCTCGCGGCGATCAGCCTGGCATTGCTGGCTTACTTCGGTGTCGAATCGTTCCCCCTGCTGATGCTGGGCACCTTGTTGTTCACCATCGTCGTCACCGGCGTTTATGGTTTCACCATCGAGCGCATCGCCTACAAACCGCTGCGTAACTCCACCCGCCTGGCACCGCTGATCAGTGCCATCGGCATTTCGCTGATCCTGCAGAATTACGCGCAGATCAGCCAGGGCGCCCGCCAGCAAGGCGTGCCAACCCTGCTGGAAGGCGCCATGCGTGTCGAAGTCGGAACCGGCTTCGTGCAACTGACTTATACCAAGATCTTCATCCTGGTGGCGGCCTTCGTCGGCATGGGCCTGCTGACCTACGTGATCAAGTACACCAAGCTCGGCCGCATGTGCCGTGCTACCCAGCAAGACCGCAAGATGGCCTCGATCCTGGGTATCAACACCGACCGGGTGATTTCCTACGTGTTCGTCATCGGTGCGGTGATGGCCGCCCTGGCCGGCGTGCTCATCACCATGAACTACGGCACCTTCGACTTCTACGCCGGCTTCATCATCGGTATCAAGGCGTTCACTGCCGCAGTGCTCGGGGGTATTGGCTCGTTGCCGGGGGCCATGCTCGGCGGGATCATCCTGGGCATTTCCGAGTCGCTGTTCTCAGGCTTGATCAACTCCGACTACAAGGATGTGTTCAGCTTCTCGCTGCTGGTGATGATCCTTATCTTCCGCCCACAAGGCCTGCTGGGTCGCCCGCTCGTGGCTAAGGTGTGAACATGTCCGTTGCCAAAACTGCCTCTCTTAGCGAAACCAAGGGTTTCGACCTTAAACGCAGCCTGCTGGAGACCATTGTCGCTGGCCTGCTTGCACTTATCGTGTTTGGCCCGGTCGTTGGCGTGGTGCTCGACGGCTACACCTTCAATGCCGAGCCGCGCCGCGTGGCCTGGCTGGTCGGCGGTGTGATGGTGGGGCGCTTCCTGCTCAGCCTGTTCCTGCAGACTGCCCCCGGGCAGCGCATGCTCCTGGGCTTCGACAGCGGTGGCTCGGGCGTGCATGTGACCGCACCGGACTACAAGTCGCGCCTGCGCTACATCATCCCCGCGCTGATCGTGATTGCCATCGTTTTCCCGATCTTCGCCAACAAGTACCTGCTGACCGTGGTCATCCTCGGCCTGATCTACGTATTGCTGGGCCTTGGCCTGAACATCGTGGTCGGCCTGGCCGGCCTGCTCGACCTGGGTTACGTGGCGTTCTATGCCATCGGTGCCTACGGCCTGGCGCTGGGTTACCAGTACCTGGGGCTGGGCTTCTGGAGCGTGCTGCCGCTGGCGGCCATCGCTGCGGCGCTGGCCGGGTGCATCCTCGGCTTCCCGGTGTTGCGCATGCACGGTGACTACCTGGCGATCGTGACGCTGGGCTTTGGCGAGATCATCCGCCTGGTGCTGAACAACTGGCTATCGTTCACCGGTGGCCCCAACGGCATGCCGGCACCTTCACCCACCTTCTTCGGCCTTGAGTTCGGCCGCCGGGCCAAGGATGGCGGGGTGCCTATCCACGAGTTCTTCGGCTTCGAGTACAACGCCAGCCTCAAGTTCGTGTTCATCTACGCGGTGCTTTTCATCGTCGTGCTGGCAGTGCTGTACATCAAGCATCGCCTGACTCGCATGCCGGTCGGCCGGGCCTGGGAAGCGCTGCGCGAAGACGAGATCGCCTGCCGTTCGATGGGCCTGAACCACGTGCTGGTCAAGCTGTCGGCCTTTACCCTGGGCGCCTCGACTGCCGGTCTGGCCGGGGTGTTCTTCGCCACCTACCAGGGCTTCGTCAACCCGTCGTCATTCACATTCTTCGAGTCGGCGCTGATCCTCGCCATCGTCGTGCTGGGTGGCATGGGCTCGACCGTGGGTGTGGTCATCGCGGCGTTCGTGCTGACCGTGGCGCCGGAACTGCTGCGCAGCTTCTCCGAGTACCGGGTGCTGCTGTTCGGCGTGCTGATGGTGCTGATGATGATCTGGCGACCGCGTGGGCTGATCCGCATCAGCCGTACCGGTGTGACCCCGCGTAAAGGAGTGGCGCCATGAGCGACGATATCATTCTCTCGGTCGACAACCTGATGATGCAGTTCGGTGGCATCAAGGCGCTCAGCGACGTCAGCCTGAAGGTTCGGCGCAACCAGATCTTTGCCCTGATCGGCCCCAACGGCGCCGGCAAGACCACGGTGTTCAACTGCCTGACCGGCTTTTACAAGGCCAGTGGCGGACGTATCGAACTGAACGTGCGCGGCAGCCACACCAACGTCATCCAGCTGCTCGGCGAACGCTTCCAGGCGGCCGACTTCGTGTCGCCTGCGCGCTTTGCCAACCGTATGTACTACAAGATGTTCGGCGGTACCCACCTGGTCAATCGCGCCGGCCTGGCGCGCACCTTCCAGAACATTCGCCTGTTCAAGGAAATGTCGGTGGTGGAGAACCTGCTGGTGGCCCAGCACATGTGGGTCAACCGCAACCTGCTGGCCGGGGTGCTCAATACCAAGGCCTACCGCAAGGCCGAAAGCGATGCACTGGACCACGCCTTCTACTGGCTGGAAGTGGTCGATTTGGTCGATTGCGCCAACCGCCTGGCCGGCGAGCTGTCGTACGGCCAGCAGCGGCGCCTGGAAATCGCCCGGGCCATGTGCACGCGGCCGAAGATCATCTGCCTGGACGAACCGGCGGCGGGCCTTAACCCGCAGGAAACCGAGGCACTCAGCCGCATGATCCGTGTGCTGCGCGACGAGCACGACATCACCGTGGTGCTGATCGAGCACGACATGGGCATGGTCATGAGCATCTCCGACCATATCGTGGTGCTGGACCACGGCAACGTGATTGCCGAAGGTGCGCCGCAGGACATCCGCCACAACCCGACGGTGATTGCCGCCTACCTGGGTGCAGACGAAGAGGAACTGGTATGAGTGCACCCATTCTCGAGCTGAAGGACCTGGACGTGTTCTATGGGCCGATCCAGGCGCTGAAGAAGGTCTCGATGCACATCAACGAGGGCGAGACGGTAAGCCTGATCGGTGCCAACGGTGCCGGCAAGTCGACCCTGCTGATGTCGATTTTCGGCCAGCCGCGGGCGGCATCCGGGCATATCGTGTACCGCGGCACCGACATCACCCGCAAATCCTCGCACTACATCGCCTCCAACGGCATTGCCCAGTCGCCGGAGGGGCGCCGGGTGTTTCCCGACATGACCGTCGAGGAAAACCTGATGATGGGTACCATCCCCATCGGCGACAAGCATGCCGACGAAGACATGCAGCGTATGTACGAGCTGTTCCCGCGGTTGAAGGAGCGGCGTAACCAGCGGGCCATGACGATGTCCGGTGGCGAGCAGCAAATGCTGGCGATTGCCCGGGCGCTGATGAGCCGGCCGAAGTTGCTGTTGCTGGACGAGCCCTCGCTGGGGCTGGCGCCGATCGTGGTCAAGCAGATTTTCTCGACCCTGCGAGAACTGGCCAAGACCGGGATGACCATCTTCCTGGTGGAGCAGAACGCCAACCATGCGCTGAAACTGTCGGACCGGGCCTATGTGATGGTCAACGGGCAGATTCGCATGACCGGGACCGGGCAGGAACTGTTGGTCAATGAGGAAGTGCGTAACGCTTATCTTGGCGGGCATTAGCGTCAACAACGTTGCTAGCCGCAATGGCTAGCAACGCTTAAGCATTATTGAGGATATAACGGTAGCGTTCTATGGGAAGTTTCCATGACAGTATATTCGGTGGGGGCTTTTATGTTGAATGAATCAGTATCAAAAACAACATAATTCTTCCCCGATGCGAATGAGCTGTTGAATATAATGCCATCCAGTCTTGCCTCGGTTTTTATGAATTCGCAGAGGAACTGAGTTGGTATATATTCTAAATGACCGTTTTCAGGCCTCACAGGCTTTGACAAATCATTAGAAAAAATCTCAAGCAAGTTAAGTAGGTTGAGCACGAGCTCCAACTGATCCTCTTCAAATGATGCGGCTGAGCAAGCTGTCCGGGGCTCAGTTAGGTCTAGTAGGAAGAGTTCATTTTTAGGAAATGCTTCTGAGACATAAATTTTTGTTGAGTTGGTTGGGCGAACTTCATTGATGCAGGTTTCAATATTTTCAGCAAGGTAAAGGTAGGGGACGCCAACAGGGTTCGCCCTACCTCCGCTAACAATGCTTGCGGGAGGGCTTCCCATTTGACCACTCTTCAGGGGAGAGTCGGAAATTCGCGCCCTGTAAAAATTTTCACGAGGATAGATCGGGGTTTTAAGCTGTTCTATTAGTTGAAATAGTACTATGCTGCCTGCGGCAGTTGTTGCTTGTCTGAAAATTGTTGAGTAAATAGAAGCTTGAGGGAAGAAACGATTGGTGTGCTTGATTTCCTGTTTGAACTCTTCCCACTCTTGGTTATGGCGGAGAATGTCGAATGTAAATGTGAATTGACGATTCGAATATCCCTGTTCAGAAAATATCTCATCAATCAGGTCCGCGGCTGAGCGGACGTTCTTTGTAAAGATTCCGTAGTGATAAGTCAGTATTTCGGTAAAGCTATATCCAACTGGTGACTCTTCAAGGCCATAGGTAAACAGCTCAAGCTTATCTCTTAGGTTTGCGGGAGATGTACAGTTTGTTCGTGCACTGCCACAGTGACTGCAGCGGGTTATTTCCGCAAGGCTGTTGATTTTCTCCTTAATGGCAATGTCGGAGAAACAATTGATGCAGCATGCCGTCATACTCATCACCCCCCTATGTAGTCAGCAATAGTTTCAATATGATGTTTCAAAGACATCTTTTTAACTACGCCAAGACCGGGGAACGGTTTAGCATTCAAGTCAAGAAGTCCAGTTAATCCTGTGGATTTATAAAATTTTTGTGGATTATCATTGACATGGGTAGTCAGCTTCCGCAGAGCATCGCTAAATTTACCGCCAGGGTTGGTAGGGGAGTCATCGTTAAATGAGGAGAAATGACGAACATACATTGAATCGAATTGCTCGTCATCAATATAGCTCAAATGTATGGTTACTACATAAGCAGGTCCGCCCGATTCGCTATAGTCCTCGCTCAGGATGGTAAAGTCACCAAATCCGATGACATTCGCCGTTTTTTTGTAGTCGACATGGGTGTTCGAGTAAAAGGAGGACTCCTCGTAGTCAGCGTTCCTTGACTGTTTATCAAAGGAGTCTTTATAAATGATTAAATTTTTCAGCAATGGGATTGCAGCGGTAGAGACTCTTTCTGTGTTTATGAAAGTGAATTTCGCGTCGTTTATGAGCGCGATGGTTGTTTTGTCAATGCTGCCCTCGAGGAAAACTGCCGTTTCGTTGTTGATGCTTTGTTGTATTTCTTCAGGAATTTTACGCTTCGTGCTAATTTTGATGCACGGTATATACTTGTTTTTAACTACCTTGTTAAGTGAATCTGCTAAGTTTATTTCTGATTTTGAAAAATCGCCGAGTGATGGATTCACAACGATAACAGGCACTATGCCTTGTTCGAACAGGCATTCAATAGTGGCTGTCAGTGGTTTTAAATTGGTTCTGACAGGCTCGATGAATGGTGTGACCGATTTAGGTGGAAGTTTTGTTGCAAGTTCTCTAAGTGCGATTAATTCAAACTGTTTGCCTCTAAGGATTGGGTAATACATAAAGCGTCCTTTCTAAGTTGGCTGTTAAGCGTTGAAATAAGCTTATCTTGTTGGCTTTTGTTTAGTTTGTAGCTAATTCCTGCGGCGAGCAGTGAGTCGGGCAGCGACATCAAAAAGTGCTGGTCATTTTTTCTCGATTTTTTTAGTACTTTACAAAACTCGAATCGCAATTTCATAGGGCACGCGGCCTGCATCAATTTTTCACACTCAAAGAATACTTCAGTGTTGCAGAGGTCCGGTTTGTACCCATAGATGCGCTCGACAAGTTCAAGGTATTCACTCATCCTTAATGAGCGGATCAAGGTGCGAGCGTCAATAGCGTCGTCAATGGTCGAGGCTTCTATTAGCGTTTTTAGCGTTCCTCGCTGGGTTAGTTGAATTAAACCAGTATCACCCAGGTCGAATTTACTCAACTTTTCAATTTGAGACTCTTCAGCGACCACATACGTCCTGTCAAAAATCATCCGATACTGGCTGAGTTGACCATGGAGCCTATCGAGATTGTCGTAGTTTGACTTGATTTCATAGCATGTTGAGTGACCATTTATTATCACGCAGTCGGCTTTGCTTTTACCTACGCGAAACTCAGTTATTGCCGTTGCTGTGTTGAGTGAATGTTTTCCCAGAAGTATCTTTTGAATGATGACGTTTTTGAGGAAGTATTCATTTCTAAAAGTTTTGCTCAGCGTCCTATAGCAATGATTATAAATATCACTGATAGTGAAGCTCTCTGCGAGTTCCGCCTTAAAGGAGGAAGCTATGGCTTCAATGAAGCTGGTATCTCCGCAGCTAAGTTCGGAAATACGCTTGCTGGAAAAAATTTGTGACAAATCTGGGCGATTGAGCATTGGCAGATTCCAAGTGTTCCTTGGACAAAATTTCGCAAAAATATTAGCACACCAGTGCCCTGACATCTAAGGTTCTCGATGCGGATGGGAGGGTGTGAAGCGCTCTGTGGCGGTTTGGCCCGATCCCTATGAGTCGGACGGGCAGGAGCGGCTGGTCAGCAGGAAGTGCGCAACGTTTACCTCGGCGGGTGCTGAGTGGCATTCGGGGATACAAGGGGCCCCATTCTCAATGTGGACAACCTGCCGCGCCTCTCTCTCGATACACGTCAATATCCTATAGCATGCCCTTGTTTCCCCAGGCTTGATCTTGTCCACGGATAATGTGGAACCGCCTGTGGAAAACATGGTGGCATCTCGCTCCAGCCCTTTGATACCAGGCCCTGCAGCGATGCGATCATTTCTTGATCATATCCTTCCTGTGGATGACCTTTCAGGGTTTTTCACAGATCCCAAAGCACCTCGAAATAAGCGGCAAGGCTGTGGATAACTCTGTGGGGAAACCTTGGACAGACCGCTGCAGGCGGCATGTTTGAAAGCCTTGCGCCATCACCGCCAAGATATCCACCGACCACAACCTGCTGAAAGGGTTCCGTGCAGTGGACAAGTTGCCCCCAATCTGTGGGGAAAGCCTTGTGGATAACATGCGCATACCTGGCGGCGAGCCCTCTGCCGCAAGGGTTTGCAGAATATGAACAAAAAATGAACAGCCCCTGAGCGGCTTGCTGGCTGCGCCGTGCGCGGGCATGCTGCAAAGCTGCCATGACAACCTACCGTGAGGAACACAGCATGACGTCCACCGTATTCATCACTGGCGCGACTTCCGGTTTCGGCGAGGCCACCGCCCGCCGCTTTGCAGAAGCCGGCTGGAAGCTGGTACTCACTGGGCGCCGCAAAGAGCGCCTGGATGCCCTGTGCGCTGAACTGTCGGCCAAGACCGAAGTGCATGGCCTGGTGCTGGACGTGCGTGACCGCAAGGCCATGGAGCAGGCTATTGCCCACCTTCCGGCCGGCTTTGAAAAGATTCGCGGTCTGGTCAACAACGCCGGCTTGGCGCTGGGTGTGGATGCTGCGCAGAACTGCAGCCTGGACGACTGGGAAACCATGGTCGACACCAACATCAAGGGCCTGATGTACACCACTCGCCTGCTGCTGCCACGGCTCATCGCCCATGGCCGCGGCGCGTCGATCCTGAACGTCGGGTCGGTGGCGGGCAACTATCCGTACCCGGGCAGCAACGTGTATGGCGGCACCAAGGCCTTCGTCGGCCAGTTCTCGCTGAGCCTGCGTTGCGACCTGCGCGGTACCGGCGTGCGTGTGAGCAACATCGAGCCGGGCCTGTGCGAGAGCGAGTTCTCGCTGGTGCGCTTCGGGGGTGACCAGGCCAAGTACGATGCTACCTACGCGGGTGCGGAGCCGATCCAGCCACAGGATATTGCCGAGACCATCTTCTGGATCCTCAACCAGCCGGCGCACATCAATATCAACAGCCTGGAACTGATGCCGGTGAGCCAGGACTGGGCAGGGTTCTCGATCGACCGATCAAAAGGCTAAGCACGAGGCGCGAACCGGAAAGATCCGGTTCGCGAAGCAACCGCATCGCTCAGTTGATATAGTAAAAGCCGGTTCTTTCTTCAGGGATGATGCCTAACGCTTGAAGGACATCGTTGATGGCGTCATGCCGGCCCATGTCCTCGGCCGTTGCTTCGCAATTGATGACACGGCGCAGGCTTAGCAGGTAGCTGAGTTTGCCATGGGAGTGCTCGTCATAGCGGTGGCCGTGATCGATTATCTTCTGTGCCGCTCGGTTGATCTGCTCTTCGACAAATGCCTTGAAGGCTTCTGCTTCCATGTTGGTTACTCCTGAACGTTCGAGAAAGGAGCACCAACATAGGCGTGGGGAGATGCTTCCGGCAGAGGGAAACGCTCACCCCTGACAGGTTCGTTGGATGGACAGTCAGAGGCTCGACTGATTCAGCCCTTCCAGGCAGGTAGCCAAGTGATAAGGCGTGGTCGATGGCATGTCATCCCTGCTCACCGCGCCGTCACCCCCTCGGCACTCATACCAGCCGGCGTCACGCAGGAATCGCGCTGAAAGGGCGCCCAACTGCCCCGCGAGCTTTGCTTCACTGCCTTCACGCAATGTAAGCGCCCGCAGGTACTCGGCCTGCGCCCAGATACGCTGGGAGGCATCTAGCACCCGGCCATCCACATTGAGCATGGCCAGTACTGCCGCATCCTTCACCCCGAATTGCTCGGCAAAGCCGAAAGCCCGGTCTATTGACGCATGCAGCGGCGTGTCACGCAGCAGCGGGGAGGTATGCAGCAGATAGAACCACTCGAACTGGTGCCCAGGCTCGAACCAGTTATCCACAGCCCCGCGTGGCTTTTCCAGCATCAGGCCATGGGCCGGTTCAATGAAATGCGCCTCGAGCGCCTGACACAATTGCAGCAGCGACTGGCGGACATGTTCGTCGTCACGCACAGCCATTACTTGCAGGAACGCTTCGGCCAGGTGCATCTGCGGGTTTTGCAGCGGGCCACTGCCGAGGTCGGCCCAGTCTTCGCCCAGGCAGGCTTCGTACAGGCCATCGTCACGGGCGAACTGCTGGTCGATGATGTCCAGCGCAGCATTCAACGTGGACTCCACCAGGTTTTCGCGCACTTTGCCCCAGTAGTGCGCGCAGGCGAACACGATGAAGGCGTGGGTATACAGGTCCTTGCGCCGGTCCAGCGGCTTGCCGTGGGCGTCGATGCTGTAGAACCAGCCCCCGTGCTCGGCATCATGGAAGTGCTTTTGCAGCGAGCGAAACAGGGCTGCGGCGCGTTCGGCGGCGCCTGGTTGGCCGATACGGCTACTGAACACGTACAGCTGGCGTGCACAGGCCATGGCCCGGTAGCGCTGCACCGGCAACGGTTGGTGCTGGGCGTCCAGCGCTTCGTAGGGCAGGGCCATGTCGGCGTTCCAGCCCGGGCCTTGCCACAGCGGCACGATGCGTTCGGCGAAGTGCTGGTTGAAGCGGGCCAGTTCGGGCAGGGTGGGGCGGG